>CAYMXM010000603.1:0-3281 GCA_964394065.1 uncultured Pirellula sp.
TAGCGATTCTACCCCTCACCCCCAGCCCCTCTCCCCGAAGCGGGGCGAGGGGAGCAGAACTCTAAAGCGCAGCGCGTGCTAGGGCGCCAAAGCGGTGTCCGACCGGGGTGAGCCCCCGTCGGACGGAAGTTATTTCGGAGCAGTTCTCTAGTTCTCATCTGCCATTTCGCTTTTGACGGGGGATGAATCGGTAGGTTCCTTGGTTCTCCTGCGCGACTTTTCGCATGGAAGGAGCATACTCTTCGAGGAAGAAGTGGACGACGTGGATCGGGACTTTGGGTTGTCCGGGGCTGAATAGATCGGTCGTCCGATTGATTCGACTGAGATAGCTTGCGACGTCGACGCGCGTGTCTCCATCGAAGAGGAGAAAGATTCCGTCCGGCTGCATTGCTATCGCCGCCTTTAGCGCATCGTTCGGTGGCCAACCTTCTCGTTGGATCGCAGTTCGCCCGAGCCATTCGAGGGTTTTTCGGACGTTTTCTGGGGTCGCATGGACCGGATACTCTTCGGGGGTTCCGATGCTGAGTTCCATCCGCTCGACATCTTTTCCGAAGAAGAAAATGTAGTAACGCTGCGCTTCCTTCATGCTTTGAAGAGAGCGACCGATCTCAAGCTTGGCAGCTTCGAAGGCGTTGTCGCGGCGCATGCTCGGCGAGCAATCGACGATATAGATAAATAGACTTCCGGTCGCTTTAACACCAAAGAACTCCGCCCCCGCCGTCAGTTTGTTCCCACCGGTGGAAACAGGCGTGGCGACGATCGCTTGGGACAACGACTCGGAGCTGAGCCCCCCTGCAAGCTGCATCCCCGCTCCGCCAGGGAGATCGAGGGAGGGAAGAGGGGAGTCGCCGAAGCGGCTGGTGTTGACGCTCGGAAGAGACAAGCTCGGATCGGAGAACTCCATCTCCTCCAGCTCGGTGCTATTCAGAGGTCCCATCGTTTCAAGCGGAGTTTCGGTCAAGATCCGATCAGATTCGTAGGGGGCTGATACGATCCCCGTAGGCTTGGTTTCTTGAATGTGTCGCATCACCACGAAACTAAGAACGAGAAGGATCGTACCATGTCCACCGAGGCTAAACCAAATCGGTGGGGTCAAGTAGGATCGCCAACCGGTCACCGGTTCTGGAGACGGGGCCGGTTCGGTGATCGCGGCGATCTCCGCCACTTCCTCGTCGGTCAATTCCTCTTCAAGCGATTCCTCTTCCCATGCCCCCTCCTCCCATGGATCCTCCGCGGAAGAATCATCCTGCGAAGTATCTTCCGGCTCAAGAGGCGTGTCTTCTTGCGCCATTCGATTTGTTCTTGGCCCGGGCGTCTCGCCCGGAGGAGCCTTCGCAACTCCGGGCGAGACGCCCGGGCCACATGGAGGAATCGCCAGATCGTCTAAGGAAAAATAGTCAGGTCGGGGGGCGTCGGGTTGGAGAGAGGAGGTCTCTCGCAAACGTTCCTCAGCGCCCCGCTCCATAAGCTGCCAAGGGGATATACATGCCGGCGATTCTGCACACGGTTCTACTTCAGTGGATAGGAAGAGTTCCTGTAAAGCAGAACCCTGAGCCGACGGGGTATCTCCAGCCCGAACGGGCTGGAGATACCCCGTCGGCTCAGGGTTGCTCATCAAATCCCGATGCATTTCAAGCCATCGTTCTAGGTCGTTCCCTTCGCCGGATTCCGCGCGGAGCAAGGCCGCTTGGAGGGAGAGAGTTGCGGCGCGATACATCGCGGCTTGCTCACGATACTTCAGAGTCGATAGGGCCATTCGGCCTTGGGCTAACAGTTCGTCAACAGGGGCGTTGCTCATGGGGGCCTCGTAAAAAAATCGAACCCATGGATACAGTTCAGAACTAGCTGTGTGATTGATTCTCTCGGCTCGGTCAGGGCGCGTCAAGCGATTGGGAGCTTGAGACGTCTCGATTTGAGACGGGGTTGTCACGAGTTGAGCGCAGTATGCGAGTTTTGAAGTTGCGCTCTGCTTTAGCTTCTCCGCTCCCCTCGCCCCTTTTAGGGGAGAGGGGCTGGGGGTGAGGGGTAGAAGTGTTAGTGACAAAAACCTCGTTGGAAACCGTGTACTTCGCGCTCCCCTCCCCGATCCGTTGGATCGACCCTCCCCGGAGGGGAGGGTGACTTCCACCTGCTGCGCAGTGGAAAACCAAGCCAGGAAGAACAACCCAATAGCACACTTCAAAATACTTCTTCCTGAAGTCTGAAGCCTGCTCGCTAACGCCACGGGTTGTGATGGAGGGGACGCTTCCCGTCCGCCCCCTAAAGACCAAAGCCCAAAGTCTAAAGCCTTTTACTGGAAACGTTGTGTAACGAAATGAATTCTGTTCTACATTGGCACGAATCTTGCAACGCCTTTACAATTGAAATGATTCGAGTTGACCCGTCACACCAAGGAACGAAATGAAGTTCATGAAGTCTAAGAAACTTTGAGAAGAGGATAAGAATCGTGCACACACACCAAACACAAAACAAACTTCGAAACACTTTCATCGCCATCCTCGTTGGGGTGACGACTATTCAGTCTGCCGGTGCTCAGCAGGGTCCTGCGATAGCGGCGCCGTCGAACAGTTGGTCATTCACCGACCATGCGAGCACTTACGGTGAAGGAATCATGCGAGGCCAAGCTTCCGTATTGGGAGCGGTTGGCGAGTTGGCTTATTTGGACAGCCTCGCATCGGTCAATTATCAAGAGGCACAACGTCGGGCGATTGAGAATAGCGTCGCGTTCACGAAAGCTTATTTCGATCGGAGAGCGCTGCGAGAAGAGTTCATCGAGAAGTATGGTCGCAAGCCGCTGGTGGGCGAGGAGCGTCGCAAGGCCATGGAGTACTACCGGCCGAAGAAACTTTCTGCCGAGCAGTTCCATAGCCAATCGGGGAAGATCGTTTGGCCTCATATCTTGAGACAAGCTCAGTACACTCCCGTTCGCGAGGAAATCGATTCCCTCTTTGTTTCCCGAACGCATGAAAACAGCGGGAACGGTAGTGAGACGCAACTTCAAATCAAGAAGCTTGTGAAGACTCTCGCTGCATTGTTGCGAGAAAATCTCCACGCCATGTCGGCGGATCAGTATATCGAGTCCCAGGAATTCCTTCGATCAGTCGATTCCGAAGCAAAAAATCCAATTCCACCGGCGTCGGACAACCTTGGGTTGGATGAAGCGACTCCGGTCTCCTAACAGTTCTCTCCCTTGCTTTTTGGTAGTGTGTGTGGGCAAGGGAGAGGGTGTTCGCCGAGGAGAGGCTCGCCAAGGGCCTCTCCTCGGTTTTTGTTGTAGAACG
>CAYMXM010000604.1:0-3256 GCA_964394065.1 uncultured Pirellula sp.
CTAAAGCGCAGCGCGTTCTAGGAGGCCAAAGCGGCGTCCGACGGGGACGAGCCCCGGTCGGACATGAAGCGAATCCAAGAACAAAACTTGCGCAAACCTAAATCCTCACAACCCCTCTGCCCTTTAGCCTTAAGTCTTTAGCCTTAAACCTCACTTCATCCTCGCATATGCCTCTTGCACGCTCATCTTGCCGAGTCGTTTGCGGTCTTCGAAGCCGCCGTCGACTCCACCTTTGGGCCATTCGCTTGGAGAGGCGAACTGGTTTTCATCGCGGTAGACTTCTTGCAATCGTTTGAGCTCCTTTTGAAGAGATGTGAAGAGATCCCGAACCTCCTGGCTCACATTCTCCACTCCAGGGAAGAGAAGATTCTTCTGTTCGTCGGGATCGTTGACGAGGTCAAACAACTCGTACGCATCCTTGTTCCAATAGTAGATTAGCTTGTGAGTCTCGGTTCGCACACCGTAATGGGCTTCGGTGTTGTGGTGACCAGGGCTGTGGTAGTAGCGATAGTAAACGCTCTTTCTCCAATCGGATGGCGTTTCGCCTGCGAGGATCGCTTTGAACGAGACCCCTTGCATCGAATCTGGAATCTCCGCTCCTGCCAACGCGAGAAACGTCGGAGCTAAGTCGATGTTCACAACCATTTCTTTCGGTGTGCTTCCCTCTTTGACGCCAGGGCCAGCGACGAGAAGTGGAGTTCTCAAGCCTGGTTCGTACATAAAGCGCTTGTCGTAGAGCCCCAACTCTCCCAGGTACCATCCGTTGTCGGAGGTATAGATGACGAGAGTGTTCTTCGTGAGGTCGTTCGCATCCAAGTAATCTAGGACTTCCCCGACCGAGTCATCGACCCCTTGAACGCATGCAAGGTAATCCTGTAGGTAGCGTCGGTACTTCCATCGGACCAGCTCTTCCCCTTCGAGCGTCTTGCCATCGACTTCCACCGACGTCGGTTTGTGATTGAACCAATTGGGGCGTTCGCTTTGCGGAAGATCGGCGGGAGGAGTGAGCTTGAGATCTCGACGAGTCGTATCCTTAGCGATGGTTTGCTCGTTGGTCGGCAACGCGGCAGGGCGAGTCTCATAGTTGTCGAATAGCGTTTTCGGTTCCGGGAACTCGCGGTTCGCGAATTTAGCTTGGTTCTTAGCATCGGGCTCCCAAGGTCGGTGAGGTGCTTTGTGATGGAGCATCAAGAAGAAAGGCTTCTCCTTCGGGCGATTGGTGAGAAACTCAAGCCCCAATTGGGTTGTTATCTGGGTGCAATGCCCATCGATGGCCAAGCGACCTTGAGGGGTGAGGAACGCGGGATTGTGATAGGCCCCTTGGCCAGGTAAGACGATCCAACGGTCGAACCCAGTCGGATCGGAGCCCAAGTGCCACTTCCCGATCATCCCGGTGTGGTACCCCGCTTTTTGCAATTGCTTCGCAACGTTGTCTCGTGAACTATCGAATCGGTTGAAGACCGGAACTCCGTTCCTATGGGAGTATTGGCCGGTAAGGACGGTTGCTCGCCCCGGTGTACAGATGGAGTTCGTGACGAAGGAATTGAGGAACCTCGCACCCCGAGTCGCCAAGCGATCCATGTTAGGAGTTTCGTTGACGACCGAGCCGTACGCGCTGATGGCTGCTTGGGCATGGTCATCGGAGTAGATGAAAACGATATTCGGGCGATCGTCCGCAACCGATACCTTCAAATCGATCGCGGTAGCACAGAGCCCTAAAAGAGCCCCAGCGACCCATCGCCATTTCTTACCTAGCATCGACGCAACCTTTCTCATCGAGTTGTTTTGGGGAGGAACGCAGCAAGCAATCCAAGGAGGGGCAAAAAGCCACACAAAAAGAAAACTTGCTCGATCCCTATCTTATCCGCTAGCACCCCCAAGAGGGCGGACGCAATTCCACTAACTCCAAACGCAAAGCCGAAAAAGAGACCGGCAACCAACCCGACCCGCCCCGGAAGCAATTCCTGGGCGAAGACGAGAATCGCCGAGAAGGCGGACGCAAGGATAACACCGATCACCACACTAAGCCAAATCGTCGCTGCAAATCCCACATGGGGGAGGAGCAACGAAAAGGGGGCGACTCCCAAGATCGAGATCCAGATAACCATCTTTCGACCAAACCGGTCCCCGATCGGCCCGCCGAGGATTGTCCCTGCGGCAACGGCGAAGAGAAAGACGAACAGGCAGATCTGCGACATTTGAACGGAGACACCGAACCGTTCTATCAAGTAAAAGGTATAGTAGTTCGTGAGGCTTACTAGGTAGAAGTACTTCGAAATGATCAACATGACGAGGACGCTGATCGCGATCGAGACCTGCCGGGTCGACAAGGTTAAGGAGCTTGCCAATCGAGGTGGCTTCTTATCCCGACGAATGATTTCCAGTTTTCCTCGGTACCAAACGCCGATTCGAGCGAGAATCATGATGGCGAGAACCGCGATCACCCCAAACCAGGCGATTGATCTCTGCCCATTCGGAACGACGATCCACGCGGCTAGTAGTGGCCCGAGGGAGCTTCCAAAGTTTCCGCCGACTTGGAATAAGGCTTGCGCAAAGCCAGGTTTCCGCCCAGCGGCTAGCATGGCCAAGCGAGAGGCTTCCGGGTGAAAGACCGACGATCCGAATCCGACCATCGCCGAGGAAAGCAAAATCTTCCAAAGGACGTCGGCTCGAGAAAGGAGGAGCAAACCGAGCAGAGTCACCCCCATTCCAAAGGCGAGGGAATAGGGTTTGGGACGTTTATCGGTGTAGACTCCGACGAGGGGTTGGAGAACCGACGCCGTCATTTGAAAAGTGAAGGTAATCAGACCGATTTGCCCGAAGGTCAATTTATGAGACTCTTTGAGGAACGGATAGATCGACGGAATAAGAGATTGGATCGTGTCGTTGAGCATGTGAGAGACGCTCAGCGCGACCAGAACGCTCAGCGTTGTCGACGAAACAGTAGTTGTCGGCGACGACTCGGGAACCACCTCCCCCTCGGGAGGCGCAGCAATTGCAATCTCAGATTGATTCATGGGACAGGCTTCAGGTTTCAGGAGTCAGACCTCAGACTGCAGCAGCCTAGCTTCAGTTCAGGGAAGAAGTGCGATTCCTGATCGATATTGGCGGGAGTGAGATGTAATCTACATCAAAGAGCAGTTCTGAGGAATTCGGGTTCGTTGAGGTCCCCAATGTAGAACGGAATTCATTCCGTTAACCGCCGCCTCCAACTCCCGCCCCTGCTGAACGTCTTGCAAAGCTCCAACTCAGGGCC
>CAYMXM010000605.1:0-3250 GCA_964394065.1 uncultured Pirellula sp.
CAAAACTTATCCTCGAGTTCTCCTCTGCGAACCTCCGCGTCCCCTGCGGTTAAAATGGAATAAATCCAGACACTCAAAATTCCGTGTCAACACCAACTTTTTGACAGCCCAGGCAGGGCCCCAAGGTGGCATAGGTCGGGAGCCAGAAAGAGGCTCGAGGATTAGAAAATGCAACCAGAGCCTTCGGGAAGTTTAAAACCTGGGAAAATCTCTTTTCATCAGGCCAGGGTGGCGCGCCCCCGAGGCACGAAGGGCGTGCTGTGATACCTGGGATGGATGCCTGGTTGCCAGCGCTGTCCCTCGCTCACGCCACGGGTTGTGATTGGGGGGACGCTTCGCGTCCACCCCCTTACCACCGATGCGTCAGCCCTCCCCAGAGGGGAGGGTTACTCAGACCAGAGATTGCGACGAGGTTATGGTATATTTTCATCTTCCGCACGCCTAGAATAACGCTCTGCTTGGTCCCTTCCGTTTTCTTTCTCTCCACAGAACACTTGTATTCCACCATGAAGAAACTCCCTGCTCTCCTCTTGTCTGGTTTTGCGCTAAGCGTTGGCGCCGTCGATTCCTCCACTCTACCAGTACCGTTTCGGACAAGCTTTGTAGCTTCCGCGCATGCGGAGGAGTCGCCGATCAAGGTTCTTGAGACCCGCGTCATCAGTTGGGAGAAGGATCTGTACGCTGGGTGGCCAACTGTTGCCAAACGAGCGAACGGTGAATTGCTCCTGGTTTATTCGGGGGGGAGGGAAGCGCACGTCTGCCCGTTTGGACGTGTGGAGTTGATGCGTTCGAAGGATTGCGGCGCGACCTGGGAGTGGCCGCAGGTTCTCTACGACGGACCGATCGACGACCGGGATGCAGGGGTTTTGGAAACGACCCAAGGAACCATTCTCGTGACGACGTTCACCTCCAAAGCGTACGAAACCAGCCTTCTGCGCGCTGAGGCGACCAAGCCAGGAGAGAAGGGCTCTTTCACCCCCGAACGGCTCGCCAAGTGGCAAGGAATACACAACCGTGTCGACGCGGAAGCTCGAAAAAAAGAACTCGGGTCGTACATCCTGCGATCCACCGATGGTGGTGTGAACTGGGATGCGAGGATCAAGGTTCCCTGCAACAGTCCCCACGGCCCTACCGAGTTGGCAGACGGTCGACTCGTCTATGCAGGGAAGTCTCTTTGGGGGGATGAGTTGGTTGGAGTTTGGCAATCGAGCGACGATGGTCGGACTTGGGAACTCCTGAGTCGCGTTCCGGTTCGGGACGGAGACGATCCAAAGCAATACCACGAACTCTACGCCGTTCAAGCCGCCAACGGAGACATCATTCTTCATGTCCGAAACCACAACCCCAACAACGCGAACGAGACGCTGCAGTGTGAGTCGAGCGACGGAGGTAAAACGTGGACTCCTCTACGAGCCATTGGAGTTTGGGGGCTTCCAACCCATATGCTACGAATGAAATCGGGACGCCTCGTGATGAGTTACGGCTACCGTCGCGCTCCCTTTGGGAACCAGATCCGGTTTAGTGACGATCACGGAAAAACCTGGAGCGAGGCGATCACCCTCTCTGCCGACGGAGCAAACGGCGACTTGGGGTACCCGTCAACGGTAGAGTGCAACGACGGAACGATGCTCACCGTCTGGTACGAGAAACTCCCCCAATTCCCCACAGCCCAACTTCGCCAAGCAAAATGGGTTTGGAAGGAGGTTCGATAAAGAACCACGGAACACACGGAAAAGGAAGTTTGGGGTGGGAAAGATAGCGTTTGAGAGTGAGACCAAGTTCGCTATGGTCTTGCTGGGAGGATGTTGCTAGAGTTTCGCCTTTCAGGCAATTGACCTTCAGGGAGGAACGTCAACATGGCGAACAACGTAGGACTTTTTCAATGGATTCGCGAGGGAGTGCGTCAGTCGGTTCTCCTCGGTGTAACCGATGCGTTGGAATCGATCGGCTCCCCCGACGATAAAGGCTCGCTTCACCCGGCACTTCTATCTATCAACGGCTCGCATGCTTCCTCTGGAAAGACCGCAGCGATTGAGGGAGAGGCGATTGCTCGCAAATCGGCACCGGCGCAGAGAAAACGCTTGGGACGATCTCTCAAGGACATTGAGCCTAGCAAGCCGGCAACCTAAATAAGGAACAGTCCCGAAAATCACAACCCGTGGCGTAAGCGAGGGACAGCGGTGGCAACCAGGTATTCATCCAGGGGCTCACTGCACTCCATGCGTGCCTCAGGGACATGCCGCCCGATCCAAGTATTACCTACAGGTCCACGATCACTCGCGACGCTATCCCTCGCTTACGCCTCGGGTTGAGATGGGGAACGACGGAGGCCAACAGGGGAGCGCCAAATATGCCTATTAACCCAAACCAACATGGGCGAGACGCCCATGCCACGCTCCCATACCAGGCCATTGGTCGGGGAGCAATTCTTATGATTTGCTCCCTTGGTGCGTCATTGGGGTTGGGGTGTCACGCGCTTCAGCAAACCACTCTTTCGATTCCCTCGGTTCCTCTCAACAAACAGACTGTTCTTTCCAATCCACTCTCGATCCCAAATGACAACACCGACTTTGTCTGGAACGAGATCATCAACGTGGTGGAGGATTACTTCAACCGAAACCGGAGCGAGATCCGTCCGGTGCGCGACGGAGTGCAATGGATCGAGGGGCGGATAGAGACCTATCCCGAGATCGGAGCCACTTACTTCGAGCCTTGGCGGAAGGATGCGATGGAGGGATATCAACGCCTTCAAAGCACGTTTCAAACGATTCGACGAACGGCCATTATTCGAGTCATTCCCATCAACGAGGGCTTTAGTATCGCGGTGGAGGTCATCAAGGAACTGGAAGATGTCGACCGATCGTTGCTTTCAGGGGACGGTTCGGCGGCGAGTCGGCATGATGGGAGCATCGTTCGAACCGACAACGCTTTGCTGAGCGCCCCGCAGAGTCTTGGGTGGATTCGTCAGGAAAACGATACCGATCTGGAACAGAGAATCTTGCGCGATATCTTAGGTCGCACCACGAACGTCCGCCCAGCGCGCACGAAATTCCTCGATCGATTCTCGACGACGGCGCCTAAGTAGGGGAATCGCAAAGCGATGGCAGCCCATAACCGTGGGCGTAAGCCTGGGGTGTCAAAAAGTTGGCGTTGACATGGGTTCTCAGACGATCGTTTTTATTCCGCAGTAGGTTCTTTCGTCCGACCGGGGCTCGTCCCCGTCGGACGCCGCTTTGGCGCCCTAGCACGC
>CAYMXM010000606.1:0-3240 GCA_964394065.1 uncultured Pirellula sp.
AGCCCCTCTCCCCTAAAAGGGGCGAGGGGAGCAGATATCTTAAAGCGCGGCGCGTGCTAGGGCGCCAAAGCGGTGTCCGACGGGGGACGAGCCCCGGTCGGACAAGGAGCGAATCAGAGAACGAAACTTGCGCAAATACAATTCCCCACAATACTAACTCTTTCTAACCTCAGAATGGTCCAATCGGCACTTTTCCTCCGGACGTGAAAGATTTTCGACTTTGGCGCGTCCAGCGGACCACGGGCCGATGGCCCGTCGAATCCTACCCCTGCTTAGTTCCCACCACCTCACACCAAGATTGCGCAAAGAAGGCGTCGGGAGAGGTGCTCCAGCGGTGCATTGCATCAGCATCGATTTTGTTCAGTTGAAGCGACAGATATTCGGCAATCAAGGCGGGTGACTGGTAGCAATCATACGTCGCAGAGAATTCGATTCTTTCAAAACCGGCAGCTCTAAGCAAGCTCGGTAGTTTTCGCCCAATATGGATATCACCACCGTTCGCGATCTGCAATTTGGCGTAACTCCCGATAGCAGCCTGCAACCCTGGAACTTCTGGGCCAACAAGAAAACCGCCCCAGTCAGGACTTCGAATGGCAGCGAACCCGCCCGGTTTGAGGACTCGAAGTAACTCGGAGAGCGCTGTGGCTGGGGACGAGATATGTTCGAAAATCGCGTGTGCGAATACCGCATCGAATGAGGAATCGTCAAACGGTAGCTTGTAAATCGATGCAACGTCAAAGGAGATATTAGAGAGTCCGAGTTTCGACGCACGCTCCCGAGCCAGCTCGATTTGCGATTCTTCGCGATCGATGCCCTGAACATGGCCCTGCGATAGGATCTGGGCGAAGTCACAAGAAATGGAACCAGGACCACAACCGCAGTCGAGAAGCCGATAGCCTGGCTGCAAACGAGGGATCACGAACCGAGCATGGCTCTCCGCAGTTCGTTGGGCCATGAAGGAGCTAGCGGTCTGAGTGTAGCCAGGTGTATATTCTTCCGTCATAATTTGCGATTGGAATTCTTTTGAACCAGTTCGGTGGAAGGGACCATCACCCAACGCGCAACCGAATTTTTGCGGGCGCGAGCAATTGGATAGTCCAACATGTTTTAATCGTGCTCGTGCTCAGTGAAACGGTGCTCCTCAATGGCGAGCATGACACGCATAGGAGGCAACAGGTTCAGGGGATTTCCCGAGATTCGGCGGTCCGTTCCAATTTTGGTAAGATGTAGCCTTGCGTATTTCACTTAACCATCCACGGAGAAAAGCCCGATGTCTCAGTCCAATTCAAATTCAGCCCCTTCGGTCGAAATCGCGATTCGCATTCCAGGTACGTGGCGTACCCCACACGAATTGATCGAACGATTGCCCAACGGATATAGCATGGAGGCCAAAGGGTTGGTCCTGCCGGACGGAACACAAGTCGAATGTTGGACCCTTCCGCCTGATGGACAATTCAGCCGCGTCTTTGCGACATCTTGCCGTCAACCTCCGACGAAAGAAGAGCGTCGAGCGATTGAGAACTATTCCGCAAACGTGATACTAGCCGGTCCAGGTGGATCACGTGAGTCCGCTTACACGATGATGCAAGCGGCTGGAGCCATCATCGATGCTGGTGGTGCTGGCGTTTTTATCGACAACAGTGCCATGTCGCACGGTGGTCAAGGGTGGAAGCGAATGGTTGACGACGCCAGTCCGGATGCGCTCAGCTTTGCATTTGTCGCAATTATTCGCGGCAAACACGGCCTGAGAACGATCGGCATGCACGTGCTCGGATTTCCTGACTTCGAATTGCCCAGCAACGGCGCCATGGCCGAAGAAGAGCGAATGATTTCGGTCATCCGATACGCATGTAGCAGCGACAAGCCGATAGGGCCAGGCCATATCATCGCCGACGAAACCGGCCCCAAGTTTCACACCGTCGATGCCGGCAGAGCTGAATTCCACTCTAAACACCCCATGTTCAATCCATTTGGCTACTTGAAGCTAGTCAACGTCAAAGACATTGCCGAAAACAATTGAACGGCTCCTCCCTGGGCCAATCGAGCGCGTTTGGGAATATCTCACCGATAGCGAGAAACGAGGAAGGTGGCTGGCATCGGGAGAGATGGAGCTGCGAGTCGGCGGCAAGGTGCAACTCAATTTCTTGCATGCAAGCCTGACACCGCATCAGGAGCCAATTCCAGAGCGGTTCAAGACGATGGAGTGTGGCCATGGTTTCGAAGGAGTTGTCACTCAATTCGATCCACCACGTTTGCTCGCTTACACTTGGGGCGATGGTACGTCCGAAGTGAAGTTCGAACTGACACCGCAAGGAGATAAGGTTTTTCTTGTCATCATCCACACCCGCCTGCGCGATCGGGGTGAACAGATGCTCGTTGCGTCCGGTTGGCACACGCACCTCGGCATCTTGGAAGATAACTTGCTGGGGCAGACACCGCGTCCATTCTGGTCCGCGTTCGAACAAGTGGAACTGGAATACAAGCGACGATTAGCGGAGTAATCTCTTCAACCGAAAATCCTGAATATCCAACGATGAGGTTAGACAATGGAGAACAAAGGCGAAGTATCGAGTGTGAGCTGTTTGACCTTCCGACGTCATCTGCCCGGTCCAATTGAAAAGGTGTGGGCTCATTTAACCGACACGGCGCTACTGCCAGCGTGGTTCGGCGAGGAGAGCAGTATTGAGGGACGACAAGGGGGCCTGGTGCGACTCATGGGTGGCCATATTCGCGGAGTTGTGACGCAATGGCAGCCACCGAAGAAGTTGATTTACACATGGAATGTCTTTGATCCGAACGACGGACCAAACGCCGTCTCCACCTATCCCGAATCTTATCCGACTTTTGAGTTGGGAACGGATGAGACAGACAAGGTCGTACTTACCTTCACACACTTTCCTATCCCGCAACGCTTTGTTCCGCAGAGTGCAATGGGGTGGCACACCATGCTCGACATTCTCATCGCGACGCTTAACGGCGAAGTTATCGCCGATCGATCAGTTTACATGCAGAAAAATGCCGAGCTTTACAACGTTGACATCAACAACTTGGCACGCTGAGTTTAGTACGAAGAATCGAATCATCAACAACCAATCAAAAGCAAGATTTCCATGCCAATCAAAAAAGACGAAACCGGCAAGCGTTGGGTGGAGATGGAGCTTGTCGTTCCAGGCTCGCCCGAGCAAGTATGGCAAGCGGTTGCGACCGGTAACGGCTATGCCGCATGGTTCACCAAGACGG
>CAYMXM010000607.1:0-3238 GCA_964394065.1 uncultured Pirellula sp.
CCCCCAGCCCCTCTCCCCTAAAAGGGGCGAGGGGAGCGGAACTCTAAAAGCGCGATGCGTTCTAGGGCGCCAAAGCGGTGTCCGATGGGGCGAGCCCCGGTCGGACATGAAGCGAATCCAAGAACAAAACTTGCGAAAACCCAAATCTCCACAACACCAACTTCTTGACAGCCCAGCTTAAGGCTAAAGACTTACGCCACGGGTTGTGATTTTCGTGGCCGCTTACGCGTGGGTCAAACACCTCATGCATTCTGACGGAATCTTCGGTAAAGGAAGCCTCCCAGCACGAGGAGGGCTAAGAGGGTTCCTAGAACGATGAGCGTTGATCCTCGATTTTGACTGCTAGGTGGTTCCAAGGGGGGAAGGTCATCAAATTCTCTGATTTGCTTAACGGGCTTGTTATCGGCGCCCCAAAGAAACGCTTGTCGTTTGATCCCATCAATGTTGTCGAACGTCACTACTGCATTTTCAGGAAACGCAAAGTCCAATGCGTCCTTGGGGAGTGGCGTGTTGAGTGTTAGTTTGGTGGCCTCCATCGAAACCTTCGAGGAGAAATCGGGATAACGACTGGACGTTTCTGTTTTGACGGGGAAGAAAGAACCGTTCTTTTCCTTCTTAAACTCCAAGACAACCGTTTCAATCTCCATTTCCGGTCGCTTTAGCGAGCCGTCCTTTGAACCTTGCAACTTGAGGCGTCGAATCATATACCCAGCGTCTGGATCGAGAAACAATTCGAGGTTGCAATTTCGAAAGTACTTTTGATTGCGGGTATCAGGGTGAAGCATTTCGATCCGATGAAGCTTCCGCCCATCCATTTCCACTTCGCCTGAATAAGTTGCCTTCGGACTTTTCGCTACGAATTCCCGGAGGGTTCGAGGTTCATCCGTTGGCCCGCTCTGAATCTCGATCAATGCAAAATAGGCCGCGACGTTGTAGGGGCTCTTGCGCGCCTCAGGAGAATGGGGGCGTTTCCATGCTTTTACGAGCCCCTGTAGATATCTGTCCGGAATCACCTTCGACTTGGAAAGATCCCAGTTCGCAATCTCATAGAGAAATTCGCCGTCAACGTAGATATCTCCAACGTTGGTTGGGTTTCCTTTTTCATCCTGGGTGGGGGAGCTATCGTTTCTATGGCGTTGCCGACTTTTGCTCCCTTCCTGGGACCAGCGAATTGTCCATAGCGGATCGTTGGCGGTATTTCCGTCGACGGATACTTGCTTGACCGAAACGACGGTATCGAAGCGTTCTAGGAGTTGAACTCCTTTTTCATGACGGTCGATGAGAGCTGGCAGGTCCAAGGCCTGCCCCCAGCTTTCAGGTGCCAGAATGAAGATCGCGAGAACGCATCCAAGAATTCGAATCGCCAAAAGAAAACCTCCTTATAGACGTAGAAGCAGAACTGGTGATCTAGATTAATAGTACAGGGGTTTTTCAACGGAGTCAAACAAAAGGGGAGAGGGGAGCGGAAGGCTGAAGGGGCGACGGCTTCGAAGACCGCAAACGACTCGGCAAGATGAGCGTGCAAGAGGCATATGCGAGGATGAAATGAGGCTTAAGGCTAAAGACTTAAGGCTAAAGGGCAGAAGGGTAAAGGTCTGACGCGTTCGGCGGTAAGGGGGAGACGCGAAGCGTCCCCCCAATCACAACCCGACGCGTTAGCGAGGGACAGCGTCGCGAGTGCACGTGGCCCCTCGCCAGGTATATCTGGGGCGCTGGGTGACACGCCCCTGGGGCACGAAGGGTGTGTTGCGATACCTGGCATGAGATGCATGGTTTCCAGTGCTATCCCTCGCTTACGCCACGGGTTGTGATTTTCGTGGCCGCATACGCGTAGGTCTAACACATCACGCATTCCAACGGAACTTCGGTAAAGGAAGCCGCTCCCTTCCTCAAGTCTCTAACCTGATTCGTTTAATTCGTGGTTACTACCTCCCTAAAGCCCAAAGTCCAAGACCTCTAGCGGAGACGTTGTTTGACGGAATGAATTCCGTTCTACATCTCCGTCACAACAAAATGGCTACGACCGTCTGTTGACTTGCTAAGGGTCCATCCTTTCGTCGTCGCGAAACGGGCATGAACGTCGGGCGCAGCAGTCGCTTCGTAGGGACCGTCGTGAAGCCATAATAGGTAGCGAAGCCGCAATGGCTTATCTTTGGTGATTACGAATTCAGATTGCAAATTGAAACCGGCTCCCATCCAGCCGTCGTCTCGCACGTGCCAATGGGTAGGGTAGTTGAGATTTCCTGGGTGATCGAAATAGGTGATCCCTTGCGTTCGCAAAGATCGCTGCAAACTCCCTTCGGAGTACTCTGGAGCTGTCGGCAATGGACCGCTGTAGTCGATCCATTTGGCAGGTTTTGCGAAACACTCTTTTTCTCCGATCGCCCCTTCGCTATTGCTCAGTTTCCCGTTCCCGTAACGTGCCGACAAAGCTCGGGCAACCCGGACCGCAAGGAAACCGAAGTTAGTTTTCCCCAACCGGACCGAATCACGACCACCACCAGGGCGAAAATCGGATTGCAGTTCCAGCAACAATTGCCCTTGGTCGTCTGGCGTCAGGATAGCGATCAAATCCTGACTCAGTCTCTCTTGTCTGTCCGCATCGCGCCAACTGAGCCGAACGGCCATCAAGGCGTGACGAGCTTCCTCTTGGTAAGTGAGCCACTGAGTTTGCTCGATGGTGGGCCCTTGACCATCCCCCCAAAAACTAATGCCATCGACGTCGTGATGAGCAAACCAAATCCCACGATGGTGATCGTGATCAGGTGCCCCTGGGTGTCCCATCCGAAGCAATGACGTTCTTCCGGGGCCGATGAAAGGAAAAAAGAAGGGGCGAGGAGCTTGATTGCTAGCATGCCATTGCAATCGAGTTAGCCCATCGACTTGGAAGTCGACCTTCCGGTCGGGCAAAGGAACCAGTTCGCAACGGATGAGTTCCGGAACTGGTGCCGGCGTTGGAGATTGTGCGCTCGATGGGTTGGTCGAGTGTACGGTAGCAAGAAGCGGGACGAGAGATAGTAGCCTGAACGTCGTTCGATAGAGCATCGAAACCTCCGGTGTGTTCCGCGATCGCTTTGAGTGCGAAGGTGGTTGCGATAGAAAAGATAAATGGTAGGCGTTCTGGATCTGAAATGGAAGCAGCGACCACCACACACCCTATAGCTTACACCCTACCTTATCGTCCGACCGGGGCTCGTCCCCGGTCGGATGCCGCTTTGGCGCCCTAGCACGCGCTGCG
>CAYMXM010000608.1:0-3229 GCA_964394065.1 uncultured Pirellula sp.
AACGCTGTCCCTCGCTTACGCCACGGGTTGTGATGGAGGGGACGCTTCGCGTCCAACCCCTTAACACCGATGCGTCAGGCTTGGGCAGCCCTGAGTTGGTGGCTTGCAATGCGTGCATTGGGGACAGGAGTTGGAAGCGGCGGTTAACGGAATGAATTCCGTTCTACATTACGGAAAACCTACTAAAGGGTCAAAAAAATGCGACGAATCGTTTTAAAAATCGGAGGCTCCCTCCTTTTTTCTAAGAAGGACTTCCAACGCGCACTTGCACCGTCCCTTCGCCGATTCTCTACAGCCAACCTATTCTTAGTCGTCGGTGGCGGAGAACTCGTCGAGGTAATGCGAACACTGCATAAGGCCCAGCCCGCATTGCCGATGGACTGGATGCACTGGCAATGTATCAAACTGCTTGACAGTACCCTCGACGTAGGTTCGGCGTTGACACCGTCGATACCCGTCTTCCAGAATTGGAAAGAGGTCGAAGCAGCAATCCCATCGACAAACGCCCAGACCCAGTGGGTCGCGATCCGTTCCTTCTACTCGGAGGAGACGCTCGGGGAATACCCTCAAGAATTACTCCCCAAAGAAACTTGGGAGACCTCAACCGACTCGATCGCATGGCTTCTCGCTTGGAGGATCAACGCATCGGAACTGATCCTACTGAAGAGCTGCGAGGTGGAGCCTTATGGTTCACTCGAAGAAGCGGCCAACGCAGGAGTTGTCGATCCAGAATTGCCAAGGCTCGCGAAAAATGCAGAGCATATCCGGGTTAGACTGGAAAAGTGCTAGTCTACGCAAGCTACTTCATCTTGGCAGTCGCGGTTCGGGAGTCTTTATTGAATTCAGAGAATTCGAGTTCAGGAAAGAGTTCCTCAAGGGTCGCAAGGTCTCCGCCAAAGTCATCAATCGTAAGCCGAGCTCGGTCGTTGTCCCGGGAGAAGCGGTAGTTGCTGAATTTCCCTTTGATTCGCTCCAAGATCCGTTCATAGATTTCCGAACTGATGGGAGAGACGACGATGACGACGCTCTTGGATGGATCGGGCGGGGTTGAGGGTGGACGCTTGGGTTCTGGTCCTAACACAGGTTGGGGAGGATCCGCTCCCCAACTTCTTGGCCCACCCAACGCTTCACGCGGACGAGGTCCGTCGATTGATCCTCTACCCCCTCGTGGCCCTCGCCCACCTCCGCCAGGGCTGGGCCGCAGCAAATCTTGCGGCTGCGGATGCTCCTCCCGATACTGGCGATCTCGTTCTGCAGCCTCTTGTCTACGAATCTCCGCTTGTTTCGCATCCTCTCTCCGACGCGCTTCCGCAAGCCGTACCTTTTCCTCCCGGCTCCGTTCCGCTTCGACTCGAGCCAGTTCCTTCAATTCTTCTTCACGCTTGCGTTTCACCTCCTCCGCTGCGATCGCTTCGGTATGTTTTTGGAATCGTTCGGCGACCGTCGTCTCAGCCAGCTTGTGGAAGTCCTCTTTGTAACCGTGTTGAGCCCCATTCAACGCCTCGGTAATTTTCTTCAGCGAAGAGAAAATAAACTCGATCTTCTTGGGTGTGGCCTCCTTCTGGCGTCCCATGATCTCAAGGGCAAACTTCTGGTAGGCCGCTGAAGCGACGCTAAGCTGAAAATCGTAAGGAGTACGTCGAGGAGCTTGAATAAACATGCCACTCTGTTCGTTGGGAAGATCCACGACAGCTTTCGCGTCCTGCGCCGCTTTGTCCAGGAGGGAATAGCACCGATCGATCATTCCATCGGTGATCTCCTCCGCCTGAGTCATTTCATATAGCGGTAAAAGCAGCGCTTGATAGGTTCTGGCTTGGGCATGAACGAGCGCGAGAATCCGTCGATCTTCTTGGGTCCAGTTGTATCGGTCCCCTTGATATTCTAAAGGGGATTCGAAATCGCCATTTCCTTCGATCAAAAGGGCTGCACTCAAACTCCAGTAGGCTGATTGATTGATCGCTTTCTTCCAACGATCTTCCAATTCCGAACCATCCACCTTGATGGAGAAGAATTGGGCCCACTCAAGATCACCGGTTAACTTGATACCTAGACGGGTTAATCCTGCCGCCATGGCGTCCCTTCCCGCTTCGGTTTCGGTTCCATCTTCCAAAATCATTTCCTGATAGTCGGCTACATTCCGTTTGTAGCGAGCCAGATTGGCGCTTCGTCTCTGGAGCGACTTGAGTTTTTCGGCATACTTCTCCATGAGATCCGCTCCCTTACCAAGTCGCTCTTCCTCGGAGAACTCTCCCCCTCGCGCTGCCATCTCTTTCCGAGTCGCGACCAGTTCTCGAAGAAGACCTTCTCGAGTATCCCACAACGAGAAAGAAGGGGCTGGCGCAGAACTGCCCGGTCCCAATGGGTTGGGTATTTGAGTAACCTCGGGGAGAGAAGCGATAAGTGTGGGAAGAAAACGGTAGAGACCGTAGCCGAACAAAGTTAGACAGAGAATTCCTCCCAAAACCCCGCCACTAATCCACACCCACCTCAGATCTGCACTCTTTCTCCTTCGAGTGTAAGGAGCAACAGAAGCTTGCCAGTTGGTTAACGGGGTAGAAAAATCTGCGTGCGGTGAGTAGCTGGGAAGCGAACCTGCGTCGGAAGAGTTCCCCGCGAAAGAGGTTTCCGAACTCCGAACCGTCGGCTTAGGCTTCGCGGGAGGAGGTACAAAGAGATCCTGCTTCTTGCTCGTCAACTCCCGAACGTCCAAGGATATAAGTTTTCCACACTTAGGGCACTTGAGCCGAACCACAGGTTTCGTCGCGGGATCCACGCTGAACCGCAGTTTAGCTTGACAATCGTTGCAGGAGGTTTCGACAGCTTGCATACGAGCTCAGAAAAAATCGGATCCGATCAGCACAGACGTTTGCCAAACAACTCGGCTTTGCAGCCAGCACACTGCTTATACTCGGTGGATTCAAAAATCTGACGCCTTGGTATGCATTTTTCCAGAAATAGGCTACAGGTAGCCTGGTGGAAAGAAATTTCCCGGAGAATTTAACTACCGGAAGCCTCTGGTAGCATTTTCAAGTCTACGAGCCCCGTTCTGGCTCCCAACCTATATCACCTTGGGGCTCTGCCCCAAACCCCGGGATTTTCGAAGGCATAGCTCGGAAAGTCATCGCATGGAAGCCTCGCTATTTTGGGTAGTTTGTCCGACGCGTAAGCGAGGCCCGAAAATCACAACCCGTGGCGTAAGCGAGGGACAGCGCTGGCAACCAGACATCCA
>CAYMXM010000609.1:0-3221 GCA_964394065.1 uncultured Pirellula sp.
CTTACCACCGGCTAATGGCTGTAATCCCTTCGGGATATCAGAGGGATGCAAAACTGATCCTCGAGTTCTCCTCTGCGAACCTCCGCGTCCTCTGCGGTTAGAAAGGAATAAATCCGGACACTCAAAATTCCGCGTCAACACCAACTTTTTGACAGCCCAGCACTAACTTTTTCTCCCCGATGTACTCCCTCGGCTTGCTCCTTTTCCTTTTCGATAAGGGCTCGCATATTTCTTTTTCCCCGCAGCACCTTTCGCAGGGCGAGGTTTGACTTTCCGTACCTTGCCGCTGATGGAGCGGCGGCGTTGGACCTCCTCCTCTCCCGATTTTTTTACCCCTTGCTTTTGACCTTTACCTCGGCTCGTCGGTGAATCGGGTTTCGGTGCCGTCTTGCTCTTTCCCTTGGCGGCCGTGCGTTGGGGCTTGGTGGAACGCAATCCTTTGGAGTTTTCCCGTCGGACCATCCAGCGGCTAGCTTCTCGTAACTCTTCGTCCTCGGCTTCGATGGAGTGGAAGGGATGGTCTCGATCAATTTCAATCTTCTTGCCGATTGTTTCCTCGATCTCTTTTAAGATCGGATACTCGTCCCCTTCGCAGAAAGTGATACTCTCGCCGGTTGCCCCCGCGCGCGCGGTTCGTCCGATTCGATGGACGTAGTTCTCGGGATCTTGAGGAAGTTCGTAGTTGATGACGTGGGTGATGTCATCGATATCGATCCCGCGCGCTGCGACGTCGGTTGCGATAAGGACTCGGATTTCCCCTCCTTTGAACGCATTCAAAACCCTTTGACGCGCGTTCTGGGAACGCCCCCCGTGGATACCGTCCGCAGCGATCCCTGCTGCACTCAACGACTTGTACATCCGGTCCGCCCCATACTTCGTTCGCATGAAAACCAACAAACGGGTAATGGTGGGATCGGCTAAAAGATGGTCGAGAAGTTTTCGCTTATTCCCCTTCTCCACGAACATCACCCGCTGCCGGACTCGCTCGGCGGTCGTCGCCGGAGGTGCGATCATGACCGTGACATGGTTGTGAAGAAGCGCTCCCGCCAGGGACTTGATCGGGGGGGGCATCGTGGCGGAGAGAAAGATCGACTGCTTCTTTTTCGGAAGTAGCCGCACGATCCGTTGGATGTCCGGCATGAACCCCATATCGAGCATCCGATCCGCTTCATCCAGAACGAAGTATTCGAGATTGGCCAAGTTGCAGTATTGCTGATCGATGAGATCGAGCAATCTTCCCGGTGTAGCGATTAGAACGTGCACCCCTTGAGTAAGAGCCGCGACTTGGGGGCGTTGTCCCACCCCTCCATAGATGCACGCATGCTTGATTCGAGTCTTTTTCCCCATCGCCCCGAAATTTTCAGAGATCTGAACGACGAGTTCGCGCGTGGGTGCGAGGATGAGTCCTTTGGGTTCGAAAGGAGTAGCGCGACTTTTTCCGAGATGCAGATGCTGCAGGAGCGGGATGGAAAACGCAGCGGTCTTCCCGGTTCCTGTTTGCGCGCATCCGAGAAGATCTTTTCCTTCTAAAAGGGGAGGAATCGCTCCTGCTTGAATGGGGGTTGGGATTTCGTATCCGAGGGAACGAAGGGCCGATTGAATCTCTGGAATGATCGGCAGGTCAGAAAACAGGTTTGTCACAGGCCCTCTCGGTTGGCCAGCAATCACTCTGGCCAGGTCATACATATTTATTAATAATTCGAAGAGGGTATCCTAATCCAGGAGAGCGACAATTTGAAGGCTTTAGGTTTTGGACTTTAGGCTATAAGAGGGATGAACCACGAATCGAACGAATCTTACGAATGAGGCTTGAGGGGTGAGGCTTGCCCCCATCACAACCCGTGGCGTAAGCGAGGGACAGCGTCGCGAGTGTACGTGGCCTTTGTCGGATCTCAGGCGTCGGGTGGCACGTCCTTGAAGCACGAAGGGCATGCTGTGAGACCTTGGATGGATGTCTGGTTGCCAGCGCTGTCCCTCGCTTACGCCACGGGTTGTGATTTTCTGGCCTCGCTTACGCGTCGGCCAAACTACCCAAATACTTTATACTCGCTTCGATGCGCCGGGCCTCCCCAGAGGGGAGAGTGACCTTCAGCTGCGCTGAGCAACTACCCCTTTGAAGTTCGAAATTCCTTTTTCTATGACACAACAGATCCGTCCGGTCGCTATCGAGCGACATTTTACGAACAAGACCCCGGGAAGCGTTCTCTACCGATGTGGCGATACGGTTGTTCTCTGTACCGCCGCTCTCGAGGAACGCGTTCCCGAGTGGATGGTGGGGAAAGGGAAGGGATGGATCACTGCGGAATACAACATGCTCCCCGGGAGCACTTCGCCGCGGAAGGCGCGCGAGCGAGGAGGAAAGGTGGATGGGCGAACCACCGAGATCCAACGCCTCATCGGACGATCGTTCCGAGCGGTAGCGGATCTTTCTAAGCTAGGAGAACGATCTTTGACGATCGATTGCGACGTCCTTCAAGCAGACGGTGGGACGCGAACAGCAGCGATCACCGGGGGCTTCATCGCGCTCGTCGACGCGGTGAACACGATTTTCGCTGACACTCCGAAGGAACTGTACCCACTCCGAAGCAGTGTTGCTGCGATAAGCGTCGGCATGGTGGATGGGAGCCCAACACTCGATCTCGATTATGAAAAGGATTATCGAGCCGATGTCGATATGAACGTCGTGATGACGGGCGCGGGACGGTTTATCGAGCTTCAAGGAACCGGCGAAGAATCCACCTTCGATGACACGGAGCTAGCTTTGTTGATCGCGCTAGCGAAACAAGGAATTGGACAGCTGACCGAAATTCAAAAAAGCATACTCGGGGTAGGCTGGCGGTTTTAAGAACTGTCCCGAAATGACTTCCCTGTTTCGAATGGGTTCGTAGTCGTAGGGTGTGTGAAGTGGCCGCTGTTTCTGGTTCAGATTGAGATGGCGAGTCAATCCTCGCTTCCATTGCAATTACTTTTGCACCTAAAGCGGCCACGGAACACACCGAATCAGGCTTGAGGGGTGAGGCTTGAGACTTGAGGAAGAAGAGGGCTTCGCCCCGGGGCTCAGTTTCGAACCAGAGCGAAGCTCTAGGGTTTGGCTCCCTTCGCCCCCTTTGGGGGAGAAGGGCTGGGGATGAGGGAAAGCGGCTTAGTCAACAATGGCTTAGTTAGATTCACTTCTACCCCTCACCCCCAGCCCCTCTCCCCGAAGCGGGGCGAGGGGAGCG
>CAYMXM010000610.1:0-3221 GCA_964394065.1 uncultured Pirellula sp.
TCAATGGGACGGGAGCGATTCGGCGCTCCGTGGGCCATTAAGTAGAGTCCTCCACCATCACGAACATACTGCTGGATCCTGCGGATCGAGGCGTCGTCGTAATCGATTTTCGTCGTACACTCATAAGTCGCCAAAACCTGAAACTCATTCAGATCCTTGGGCGGGAACGTTTCCCGTGAGGAAGTGACTTCAAACCCGTTCACCCACAGCCTTTCTCCCATCAGGTCGACCGCGAAGGTGAACTCGTGCGACTGGTCCAGCAGAATCCGCCGCGTGCCGCGAATCGCTTTCAAGTCGCGTTCCTGGGCGAATCCGTCTGAACCACTCGCTAACAGAAGAAATGTGAATGCCGCAACCGTCGCCTCATACCGAGCGAAAGATCTCATGACGATCTCCAGAACCTGATCGGGCAATTCAACGCCGCAGAAAGAACCCCAGACCTCGGCCGGAATCTTGTTTGGCTTGTCGGCCGATGGCGTTCGGCGAAACGCTCGCCAAAAGACGAGTTACACGCCCTTCCGCGAAAACTTCACACGAAAATTCGGAGCAATCTGGGAAATGGCGGGGAAGCGAGGAGGGGATGTGGTGCGAAGAGCGTGGCGGATCAATCGACGAGACCGTCGAGTTCCTGCCGTAAGCGGCTCAGAACGCGGGACTTGGCCATGTAGGCGGCACCGACGCTGATTCCCAGGTCGCGGGCGACCTCGGCTGCGGATTGACCGTCCACGACGAGACGCCAACAGGCTTGCCACGTCGTCGGCTGAAAGTCGCCTCGCATGAGCTCGAGCGCGCGGCCGACAAGCTGTTCACGGTATTCGACCTCCCAGAAGGGGTCGTCATCGTTCGGAGCCGCCAATTCGGTCAGTTCCGGGGCGTTGGCGGCGAGGGGAATGGCAGCCCGCCGATGGAGGTTCCGCCAACAGTTCTGGGCAACGACACGCAGCCAGCCGCGAAAGGTCTTGTTTTTGTCGTAGGTAAACTCTGGGAGCCTGCAGACCAGCAACGTGAGAACCTCCTGGACGAGATCTGCTGCTTCGGATTCGCGACAGCCAGTTCGACGCGCCCAGTGGTATAAAAGAGGGGTATACAACCCGACAAACCGCTCCCATGCCTGCTCCTGGTCGGGTTTCCGAAGGCGTTCCAGTAGGCTGGCGGGGGTCCTCATCACGTTCTGCCCATCTCTCTTCTCAGAAGATTTGAGGCCGGTTTATCTCCCATCCTGGCGGCATGTTCCGATTGCTGGTTGCGATCACCGCTCGTAACGCGCTCCTCGCACAAGGGAGCACTATCTCAAGCAGAAATCGCTGTTTTCCATTGCCTTGCAATAACTTATAGAGCAGGATGTGACAAGATAAAATCTTTTACCTTAATGGAGGCGGCGAATGCCTTGGGGGTTCTACGGACGGACGGAAGAGCTTCGAGCGGTCGCTCGGATCATCGGACGGAATCGCTGGTACTTCGCCAAGATCACCGGACGTCGGCGGATCGGGAAGACGACGTTGATCCAGAAGGCCATCCAAGCCGAAGGGGCCGCAAGTCCGGTTTTCTACGTCCAGATTCCCGATTCTGGCACAGCCGGAGTGTTGTCAGCCGTCGCCGACGCCTTCGAGACGTTCGACGTGCCCACCGATCGCTTTCCGAAGCCTCGCGACCTGGGCGACTTGGCGCGTCTGGTCGGCCTGCTCGCCCGCGCCGGCTACCTCACCGTGCTCGACGAGTTCCAGTATTTCAACCGAGCACAGCTTCGCCCCTTCTGCTCGTACTTGCAGGCGGAGGTGGACACGCTCTCGGCACAGGCGGACCAAGTGCCGGGCGGGCTGATCGTCCTCGGCTCTGTTCATACGGAGCTCACGGCCATTCTTGAAGACCGCTCCGCGCCACTCTACAACCGCACGACCGACGAAATCGATCTCACGCATCTCGACATCGCCTCGGTGAAGGCCATCCTCCAGGAGCATGCTGATACGTCGCCGGAGAGGCTCCTCTTTCTATGGACGCTCTTCGAGGGTGTTCCCAAATTCTATCGCGATTGCTTCGAGCAAGGAGTGCTCGACCAGGACCGACAAACGCTTCTTCGGCGAATCTTCTTTGAAAGCTCCTCTCCGTTGCGGACGGAGGCCGAGAACTGGTTCCTAAAGGAGCTGCGAGGACAATACGATGTTGTCCTCAAATTCGTAGCGAGGCACGCGGGTTGCCTCCACAACGAGCTCATGGCCGAGATTCAGCAGTTGAGTGGCGAAAGTTCTCAGCAGGTTGGCGGCTAGCGTTCCGAGACCTGAAGAGGCCGCTTGTCATCTGGTGATGCGTGAACAAGGGCTGCGTACTCCTCATCGCTCTTCGAATCCAAAATGGTTCTCGCCTTCTTTTCGGCCTCGGCAGCGTCCGTGCAGCCTCCCGCTTCAATAGAGTCCATCCAACTGTCGAAGACACTCATCCGATTATCCCGAATGCCGATCAAATGCAGTCCAAAGACCACTTCTCCCGGTACGACGGGAATCGGAAGGAAGCCCTGCTCAGTCTCCGGTCCAACAACAGGAGTACCAAAACTAATGCCCAGCCGCATTTCGATGCCGTCCTGCTCGATGTACCGCCGATCGATAACGAAAGCCAGGCACCGGCCTTCGATCCCCATTTCCTCGTCCCTGGGCTGGTGTAGATCCCAGACTTCGTTGATCCGCTCAATGTTGGTTTGCTTGCGGTCGTTCATGGCATCTCACTCTTTAGGAGTTTCCAAGATAGCGGCGTAAGTCATCGCATCCAGAGTTTGCGGTCGAGGGTTCGATAGCTGATCGCTTCGGCAACGTACTCCGGTTCGACCCGCTCGGAGTCAGCCAAGTCAGCAAATGGTTCGGGCCACCCGCAAGATGCGGTCGTGAGCACGAGCAGACAGGCCCAAGCTCTCCATCGCGGATTTCATCACGCCTTCCGCTTCGGCATTCAGGGCGCAGTGTCTGCGGATCATGCGTCCGGTCATTCGGCCGTTCAACATCCATCCATCGCCGCCGAATCGATCTCGTTGCCGCTCTCTCGCGGTCAGAACCTGTTTCCGCATCTCTTCACTCGATGTCCCATCCGCCTTCGCAGTCAATTCGTCGAATGGAACGGCGGGAACTTCGATGTGTAGGTCGATCCGGTCGAGAAGCGGACCGCTCAATCGCCCCATGTACTTCTCGACGGACAACGGCGAACATTTACAGACCCTCTTCGGATCCCCGAGAAAA
>CAYMXM010000611.1:0-3218 GCA_964394065.1 uncultured Pirellula sp.
TTCCTCCCTTCTATACGTGGGGCAAGCCCCACGCCTAAGTTCGAGACGCCCCTACCCGGGGCTACCTTTCCTTGACCTACAGTCAAGGCAGAGGACGAAGCCCTCTTCTCTTCCTCAAGTCTCAAGCCTCACCCCTCAAGCCTCTAATTAATCGACGACTTTCGCGTCGATCCACTTCATCAGGCTTCGAAGCTTCTTCCCGACTTGCTCGATTTGATGCTTGCGCTCGATACGACGTTGGGCCTTGAACGCAGGTGCGTTGGCTCGGTTCTCGAGCATCCACTCACGAGCAAACTTGCCGGTTTGGATTTCGTTCAGGATCTTCTTCATTTCAGCCTTGGTCTCGGCGGTGATGATGCGAGGACCGCGGGTGTAATCTCCGAACTCGGCGGTGTTGGAGATGCTGTAACGCATGTAGCTCAATCCACCTTGATAGAGCAAATCGACGATGAGTTTGAGTTCGTGCATGCACTCAAAGTAAGCCATCTCGGGTTGATATCCCGCTTCGACGAGGGTTTCAAAACCCGCTTTGACCAACTCGCTGACACCGCCGCACAAAACGACTTGTTCACCGAAGAGGTCGGTTTCGGTTTCTTCGGCGAAGGTCGTTTCGATGACGCCACCACGAGTTCCACCGATCCCCTTGGCATAGGCCAAGCCGATTTGTTTAGTCGTCTCGCTCGCTCCTTCACCGAGAGCAATCAACGAAGGGACGCCCCCCCCTTTTTCATATTCGCTTCGAACGAGGTGCCCAGGGCCCTTCGGGGCGACGAGGAGGGTGTCGACTCCGACCGGAGGATCGATCTGTCCGAAGTGGAGATTGAAACCGTGCGAGCACATGAGAACATTCCCCTTAGACAAGTTCGGGAGAATGTGGGCTCGGTAGAGATCCCCTTGAACTTCATCGGGGAGAAGGATGTTGATGACGTCCGCTTGCTTGGTCGCTTCTGCAAGGTCGAGCGGTTTGAAGCCGTGGCTGACCGCGAGATCGTAGTTCTTGCTGCCGGGGCGTTGGCCGATGATGACTTTGCAGCCGCTGTCTCGAAGGTTTTGAGCTTGCGCGTGTCCTTGGGAGCCGTAACCGAGGATCGCAATCGTTTTGCCATTGAGAACATTGAGGTCGGCGTCGTTGTCGTAGTAAATCTTTGCAGCCATGAGGTGTTGATTAAATAAGGTATTAGAAACGGGGGAGAAACGGAGCGAGCCGACTCAAGGCTAGCCAACGTAGAAAATTAAATTTCGGAGTCACCATCTTCAGTCGGGTCGACGAACGCGTCGGGATTGCTACCTCGCACCATGGCGATACGCCCGGTTCGAACCAGCTCTTGGATCCCGTAGGGACGCATCCGTTCGATGAACGCCTGGATCTTGCTTTCGCGACCAGAGATTTCGATCATCAGTTCTTCGGGACCAACATCGACCACGCGTCCTCGGAAGATATCCACGAGTTCTCGAAGCTCGGCTCGGATCGAACCCGTGGGAGCGTGAATCTTGATGAGCATCAAATCCCGTTCCACGTAATCGCGGGACGAAATGTCCTGCACGTTGACCACCGTGACGATTTTCTCAAGTTGCTTTCGCACCTGTTCAGAAACACGATTATCTCCCACCACGACAAACGTCATGCGCGAGAGCGCCTTGTTCTCGGTTTCGCCGACGGCGAGAGATTCGATGTTGTACCCGCGTGACGCCAACATCCCTGAGATGTGGGCCAAGACGCCGGGAACGTTTTGTACAACCGCGGAGAGTACGTGCCGCATTCCAGTTTCTTGATCGTTTGTGACTCGCTAGATTCTCGAAAGTCGGATCGCCGTTCTGCAAGTCTCTAGGACAGCAACCCATTGCATCTTTCATCAAGGGAGAGAATGATAGTTCAATTCCTTGTTTTCTCAAGTGTGCATAACGCTCGGTCTTTCCCGTTCCTTCGCTATCCTTCCTACCTAATCCGAACATTTGGACGTGCTTACCGAACCTCAGTACCAGTTGGTAGATTTCGGCGACGGAAAAAAATGGGAGAGAATGGGGGGCTGGCTCGTGGAAAGACCATCTCCAGGAGCCCGAAATCCCCCCCTGGGTTCGCCCCAATCCCTGAAACCTGACCTTGCCTACCGAAACAATCGATGGCATTACCTAAACTCATGCTGCGAAAAGAATCTGGAGCATTGGGGGCTCGAAATGGAGGGAATCTCCCTCGCGTTGCGTCCTACGCCGACCGGACAAGTCGGGATCTTTCCCGAGCACTGGGCTCACTGGGAGTGGATTGCCGACCGGCTTCGAGAATCAAGATCGACTGGTTCCAACGAGCCGTTTCGAGTCCTCCATCTTTTTGCCTACACCGGAGCGACGACCCTAGCGATCGCTTCGATGGGTGGGCAGGTAACGCATGTTGACGCCTCCCGCCCCACCGTCGCTTGGGGGCGTGAAAACTGTTCCCGAAGCGGCCTCACCGAGGCCCCGATTCGATGGATCGTCGAAGATGCCGCCAAATTTGTCGAGCGGGAGGTGCGGCGGGGAAGCCAGTACGAAGGCATCGTTCTCGACCCACCGACTTATGGGCACGGAACCAAATCGGAGCGATGGGAGATCCATCGGGATCTTCTTCCGTTGTTGAAAAACTGCTGGCAAGTTCTCTCGCCACGGCGGAGCTTTGTCCTCCTGTGTGGTCATTCGGCCCAGGTAAGTTTGCGAGAAATCGCCAAAGGATTGGTAAAGACCTTCGGAGCAGACCAAGCGGGCCGGCATTCGATTCACAAAGCGGAGCTTCGAACCAAGACCTCCGAAAGCCTCGACTGCGGATTCGCCAGCCGGTTTGAGTTCTCAAGACCGTTAAGGGGTTGCTGAAGAGATGAGCTCAGGAAGAACCGTGGAATGAACCACGAATTGAACGAATCTTTCGAATAGGTTTGAGGGGTGAGGCTTGAGACACGAGGAAGAAGAGGCCGCTTTGCGGCCCGAAATAGTAGCGGTAGGGCGTGAGTCGTAGGGTGTGTGAAGTGGTCGCCGGCTTCTATTTCAAATCCGTATGGCATGCCGATCAATCGTTTCCATGGCATTCACCTACGCCTGTAATGCGACCACGGAACACACCAGATACGCGATGGACATTAACTCTGCTCCCCTCGCCCCGCTTCGGGGAGAGGGGCCGGGGGTGAGGGGGAGAAGAGAGATCTAACTAAGCCATTGTTTACTAAGCTGCTTCCCCCTCATCCCCAGCCCTT
>CAYMXM010000612.1:0-3207 GCA_964394065.1 uncultured Pirellula sp.
ATGAGGGGGCAGCGGCTTAGTAAACAATGGCTTAGTTAGATCTCACTTCTACCCCCCACCCCCGGCCCCTCTCCCAGAAAGCGGGGCGAGGGGAGCGGATATCTAAAGCGCTGCGCGTGCTTTGACAGGCCCACGCTAAGGGGGTGAAACCTTTCCTTCCTCAAGTCTCAAGCCTCACCCCTCAAGCCTAAGATGGTGTGTTACGTGGTCGCTTTGATTGCGAGGGTGATTGCAATAGCGAGATAGCCGACGCGCCATCTGGATCTGAGATGGAAACAGCGACCACGTCACACGCCCTACTTAATCCTGAGCGAGTTTTCGAAGTACAGTGGGAAGGATTCCGCCGTTTCGGTAGTAGTCGATTTCAACCGGGGTGTCGATTCTGACCAACGCATCAAAGATCTTCTTCGTTCCGTCAGGGCTCGTCGCGACCACTTGAACGATGCTTCGAGGTTCCAACTGTTCGTTGAGAGACGCGATGTCAAATGTTTCCTCACCGGTCAGTCCAAGGCTCTGCACCGATTCTCCGTTTACGAACTGAAGGGGGAGAACTCCCATCCCCACCAGATTGCTCCGGTGGATTCGTTCATAGCTCGTCGCAATCACGGCTTTGATACCGAGAAGCAACGTCCCTTTGGCTGCCCAGTCGCGCGAGGAACCCGTTCCATATTCGGCCCCCGCCAAAATCACCAACGGAATCTTCTGAGCTTGATACTTCATCGAAGCATCGTAGATGCTCATCTGCTCGTTCGTAGGCAGAAAGCGAGTCACTCCACCTTCGATGCCAGGCGTGAGCCCGTTTCGAATTCGGATATTCGCAAAGGTTCCTCGGACCATCACGCGGTCGTTGCCACGTCGTGCACCATAGCTGTTGAAGTCGACTGGAGAGACTCCATGGTCGATCAGGTACCTACCGGCAGGTCCATCTTTGGTAATCGATCCGGCAGGAGAAATGTGGTCGGTTGTGACCGAATCCCCGAGGACGGCCAACGCGCGTGCTCCAAGGATTGCCTCGATCTTTCCTTCGCTTTGGGTGATCCCTTCGAGGAAAGGAGGCTTTTGAATATAGGTGCTTGAACCATCCCATTGATAGAGTTCGCCCGGAGTGATCGGTATAGCATTCCATGCTTCGTTGGCGGTAAACGCACTCGAATATTGATGGATAAACATTTCGGGTTGGACCGACTGTTGGATCGCCGCGTTGATCTCTTCGTGGCTTGGCCAGATCTCGTGGAAGTATACGGGATTGCCACCAGCATCGGTCCCGATTGGGTCTTTCTCGAAATCGATATCGACCGTTCCGGCGATCGCGTACGCGACCACCAAAGCGGGGCTCGCTAGGTAGTTCGCTCGGGTATGGGGATTGACCCGTCCCTCAAAGTTTCGGTTCCCGCTGAGAACCGCAGCAGCGACAAGATTGCCTGCGACGATTGCATTCGAAACGGGTTCAGGAAGTGGTCCGCTGTTCCCGATGCAGGTCGTGCAACCATAACCGACAACGCTGAAACCGAGTTGCTCCAGAGGACGAAGAACCCCGGCGTTGTCGAGATAATCGGTGACGACGCGTGAACCGGGTGCAAGACTCGTCTTTACAAACGATTTCACCTGGAGACCACGCTCTACCGCCTTCTTGGCAAGAAGCCCCGCTCCGAGCATCACCGAAGGATTGCTGGTGTTCGTGCATGAGGTGATGGCCGCGATGACCACCGACCCATGGGAGAGTTCCGAATCCTTCCCTCCTCCCTCGATCGTGCTCTTATCGTCGAGCAATTCCTCGGCCAGCCCGAACCCTCGCTCTGCGATGGGAGCGGTTAGCGCTTTCTTAAAGGATGTTTGGACGGTCTTTAAAGGGACGCGGTCTTGAGGACGCTTCGGTCCGGCGATCGACGGCTCCACGCTGGAAAGATCCAAGGTAAGGATTTTTGTGTATTCGAGATCGGAGGCGCCGTCGAGCCGGAAGAGTCCTTGCTCTTTGCAGTACCGTTCGACCAAATCGATTTCATCTTGGGTTCGTCCAGTTCGACGAAGATAAGTGAGCGTCTCTCCGTCGATGGGGAAGAAGCCCATGGTGGCACCATACTCAGGAGCCATGTTGGCGATCGTTGCACGGTCCGCGAGGGACATGCGAGACATGCCGTCCCCGAAGAATTCGACGAACTTGTTGACGACACCTTCCTTGCGAAGGATCTCGGTGACGCGAAGAACAAGGTCGGTTGCGGTAACTCCAGGAGCGAGTTCTCCGTAGAGCTTCATCCCGACAACTTCAGGCATCAACATGTACAAAGGTTGACCGAGCATGGTCGCTTCGGCTTCGATCCCACCGACCCCCCAACCGAGAACTCCGAGTCCGTTGATCATCGTCGTGTGCGAGTCGGTACCGACGAGGCTATCAGGATAAGCGACTGGGCCGATACTGTCTGACCCTTGGAAGACCGCTTTAGCGAGGAACTCCAAGTTGACTTGGTGGACGATACCGGTGTTGGGTGGTACGACCCGGAAATTGTTGAAGGCTTGTTGTCCCCACCGCAAGAACTTGTAGCGTTCTTTGTTTCGATCGAACTCGATCGCCACATTTTTGGACAACGAATCTGCCGTGCCGAAGTAATCGACTTGGACCGAGTGGTCGATCACTAGATCGACAGGGATAAGGGGATTGATTCTGTTGGGATCCCCGCCGAGAGAACGCATCCCATCTCGCATTGCAGCCAGGTCAACTACGGCGGGAACGCCTGTGAAGTCTTGGAGAACAACGCGCGCGGGTTTGAATGGAATCTCCAATTCGGCTGGTTTTGCTGCATTCCAGTTCGCAAGGTTCTTGACATCCTCTTCTGAAACTTGATAGCCATCGCAATTGCGGAGCACAGCTTCGAGGAGGATTCGAATGGAAAACGGAAGCTTGGATACCGCCGCGATCCCTGCATCCTCTAGTCGACTCAGTCGATAGATCCCCATCTCACCTTGCGGGGCTTGAAAGGTGCTGCGTGCTCCAAATGGGTCGGTCAAACGTTGTTGTGCGGAGGGCATAGCGTCCAGGATAGATAATGAGGGGGATGGGGAGGTTTTGGGTTTGGTGCGCATTGTAACCGAGAAAGCAAAAAGCAAAACGGCACTAAAGGAGGTTTGAGGGGGAAGCGGCTTGGCAAACAATGGCTTAGTTAGATCTCACTCCTACCCCTCACCCCCAGCCCCTCTCCCCGAAGCGGGGCG
>CAYMXM010000613.1:0-3189 GCA_964394065.1 uncultured Pirellula sp.
CCTGGAATTCCCTACTACTGGCCAGTTGATCCCCACCAATTACCGACTGCACCCCCGCGAAAGCGGCTCCTTGACAGTTGGATGCCGCATCTGTATGGTGACCCTTTGGATGGAACCTTGGTCCAAAGCGGCGGTCATTGGTCGCCCGAATTGAATATTTTCGGTGTGGTATAGACTGCGCTGGAAATCGTCGATTGCCGGGCGAGGTCTTGGTGAGGCTGTCCTGGGGAGTCAGCAATGTAGGCTCCATGCGGTGTCCGATCTAAGATCGATTCGTGAGCGTCCGGCGGAAATCCGCAGAAGCTGGCGAATTTCGATGGATCGCCTGTGGTGCAAACGAGTTGTGCCGCGGAGAAAAGTGGGACCCGATCCCGCTTTTTTTGTTTTTGGGGTTTGGAATTTGGCGGCAAGATGCGCTGTGGAATTTCCGACCCGAGTGGTAGGTGACTTGTGGTTGTGTGTCAACGTGCGGAGGCGAAGTAGATGAACGGGGCTGAACTCCTGCGAATCGTCGACGCCATTCATCGCGATAAAGCGATCGACAAGGAGATCGTGTTTGAAGGGATTGAGCAGGCCATCGTGTCTGCTGCTCGCAAACACTATGGGGAAGAGCACGAACTCCTGGTGCACGTCGACCGTCATAATGGCCATCCGACTTGTCAGGTAGACGGAAAAGAAGTCGGTGCCGATGAACTGGGGGACATCCTCGGACGCATCTCGGCACAGACCGCCAAGCAGGTGATGATTCAGAAGATTCGCGAAGCGGAACGAGACACCGTTTTCGACGAATTCAACGATTTACGCGGCCAGATTGTGACAGGGGTCGTCAGCCGGCTCGAACACGGTACGGCACTCGTAAATCTAGGGAAAGTTGAAGCGCTACTGCCCCGTGGTGAGCAGATCCAGGGGGAGGGTTTCCGGGTCAGCGAGCGAGTGCGAGCTGTGGTGCTGGAGGTTCGGAAGGCGGGAAGTCGCGTCAAAATCATTCTGTCGCGCACTCACTCCGATTTCGTGCGGCGGCTGTTCGAACTGGAAATCCCGGAAGTCGCCGAGCGAGTAATCGAAGTTCGCTCGCTCGCTCGCGAAGCTGGCTACCGAACCAAGGTGGCAGTGTCGTGCATCGATACCAACATCGATGCCGTTGGGGCCTGTGTGGGAGTGCGCGGGGCACGGATCAAGAATATCACCAGCGAGTTGGGGGGAGACGAGCGGATCGACATTGTCCGCTGGAATGATTCACTGCAGGTGCTGGTGCCTAATGCCTTGCAGCCAGCCACCGTGGAAGACGTGATCCTCTGTCCGATGCTCGGACGAGTGATCGTGCTGGTGCAGGAAGATCAGTTGTCCCTGGCGATCGGCAAACGGGGGCAAAACGTACGTCTGGCCTCTAAACTGGTCGGCTGGGACATCGAAGTGATGACTCGGGAGGAGCTCGACGAACAGTTGGAGCGGACGGTGCTGGCGTTCTCGGAAGTGCCGCACGTTACGGCGGAATTGGCGGAAAACTTGGTTTCGCAAGGTTTTTTGAGCTTCGACGATCTCTCGATCATCGAGCCCGACGAATTGGCGGAAATGGGAGAGCTGACTCCCGAGCAGTGCGACGAAATCGTGGCGTATGCTGAACAGGAAAGCGAGCGGCTGGAGGCCGAACAGCGGCAACGCCGGGCTCAGGATAAAGAGTCGGCGTCTGCCAACACGAGGGGACAGGATGTGTCGACCAACGGTCGAACTTCCGCGAGTATTGCCGAGGTGAAAGAGTCCGCGGCGACGACGGATGTTTCGACTGATGGGTCTGTCCAGGATGATTCACCAACAGAAAACACAAATCAGGGGAGTTCGGACGACGCAGTCACTCAATAGATGCCGTCAAATGTAGGGAAGGTTGAACTGGTGTCCGCTGCAACCGGACAAGATAAAGTCTGGTCGGCGACAGTCGAGAAGGTAGGTGTCAGCTTCGCAGTTTCGAGTCGAAATTCATCCGGAGGGGGGAAGTTAATTCCATGAGGATCATGCTCCCTGCGGATCGGCCGACAATCGTCGGCAACGGCTTGTGAAGCTGCCAAACACCGGAGCGAGATTGACAGACCCAAACTAACCGATGCGGTTTGCGCGTATGCGAACGTTTTCGTCCTGAAGATCGGCAAGCAGGACGAACCGTTTGTGCGCGACCGAGAGCGTCAAGAGATACGACTGCGACCGGGCCATCGCCGTGCCCCCCAAGGATCCCGCGTTTGAAAATTCGCATCTTCGCCCTCGCCAAAGAGCTGGATATCGATAGCAAACTGCTGATCGATTACTGCACCAAGTGCGGCATCCAGGCTAAGAACGTCCTTGCGAGCATCTCGCCTGAGGAGCGGGATCAGCTTGTGACGTTCATTCAGCAAACCAAAGGTGGTGCGGCCCCCGAAGCGCGCCCGTCGGTGCTGACGCGCGATGAAGTCGTGACGGAAGTTGCCAAAAGCACCCGGTCGATTCGCAACATGAACACCATGGTGGCCCGGCCGCAAGGTGGTCGGGTGCGGTCTGCCGAGATCGCTCCCGAGTCGGCAGTTCCTGAGATAGCCGCCCCACTGATCGATGCAGAGCCCGCCATCGAAGACGAACTGGCTCCCGTCGAGCCTGCTGCCGAAGCGGCTGCTACCGAGTCGGTGGAAACTCCCGACCGTGTTGTTCCGGAAGTTGCGGTTGCGGCATCGGTTCCCGTGACCGAGCCCGAACCGGTGGCTCCAGCGAACGAAGTCGACGCAGCCGACGAGGACGTGCCGCCTCCCGAAACGGCAGAACAACCTGAGCCTGAACCCAGCGTGCCTCCAACGGAGCCTCAAGCTCCGAAGGGGAGGGGAGAGCTCAAACGGTCGGACTACGTTTCACCGACCGGCGCCGGTCGCCCGATGCGCGTCATGCCGACGATGACCGCTCGCGGAACGTCGGACACATCCGGATCGCGGCAGCTTGAACGCAAGCCCAGCAAACGCCAAGGCCCGTTGATCGCAGCGATTCCCGAGTTTAAGGGGCCGCAGCCAAAGCCGGGTAAAGCGGACGAAAAAGCCCAGAAACCGGACTTCAAGCTGACTCCGGGCGAATTGCGTTCGGACAGCCCGCTGGCGGCACACCTGAAGAAAAGTGCGGAAAAACAGAAGCGTCGGGTCGACGAGTCCGTCGGCGAACCCGGTGGGAAGAAAGACGTCC
>CAYMXM010000614.1:0-3177 GCA_964394065.1 uncultured Pirellula sp.
CGCCTAAGTTCTAAACGCCCCTACCCGGGGCTACCTATCCTTGACCTACGGTCAAAGCTAAGGGCGAAGCCGCCTTCTTCCTCAAGCCTCAAGCCTCACCCCTCAAGCCTTTAGATAAATGCTATGAAGATCTTGCTCGGTCACTTGCCGGGGATTGAAGCCGGCGGTCCATTGCTTCGCTGCGGACTCTGCCAGCTTTGCAAGCAATTCTGTTTGAGCTTCCGACTCCGCAGGCCAGCCGGAGAGTTGATGCAATTTCGTTGCCATTCCAGCATTCTCAAGCCACCAAGTCATTCCCTGAGCGAGCTGCTCCGCGGGTGGTATGTCGGAGCGAACAGGGAGTCCCGAATAGCGGAGAAGGTTTTCGTAACGATCCTCCACGACTACGGAGTTGAATCGAATCACGTGCGGCATCATCATCCCGACAGCTTGTCCGTGGGGCGTTCCCAGAAATGCAGTGAGGGGATTGGCAAGGGAGTGGGCGATGCCGAGCATGGAGGCTTCGATCGCCATCCCTGCAAAGCTAGCGCCGAGCTGCATATCAGCCCGCGCTTCCAAATTGCTAGGATCCTCTAGCACTGGGAGAAGCCCACGCGTCAAGCGGGTCCAAGCTTCTAACGAAAAACACTCCGACATCGGAGTCCTTTTGTTGCAAACATAGGTCTCCAGCGCATGGGTGACCGCATCGATTCCCGTCAGCGCGGTGACGCCCGGTGGTTGCGTGAGTGTTAGGACTGGGTCGAGGATTGCGATGCGACAAGCGGCTCGTGAGTCGCCACAAGCCATCTTCACATGGGTCTCGGCGTCGCTGATGAGGGCAAAGGATTGCGTTTCACTTCCGGTTCCTGCGGTGGTCGGAGCGGCGATCATCGGAAGCATCGGTCCCTTGGCTTTGCCGACTCCCCAATAGTCTTGCATCCGTCCGCCGCAGGAGTAGAGGAAGTTGATTCCTTTGGCGCAATCCATCGAAGAGCCACCGCCGAGCCCCACGATGAGTTCGGGGAGAAAATCCTTAGCAATTTGAAGCCCTGCGTCGACGTGAAGGGTCGAGGGGTTTTCTGCGAAATCGTGAAACCCGCACGGTTCCACGCTGGCGCGAAGAAGACTATCGCGTCCTCGATCGAAAATACCAGCTCCTACCACACCTGGGTCGCTGACCAGGAGAACCCGTTTTGCCCCGAGTTCACCAGCGAATTCCCCTAGTCGATCGATGCTATTGGCCCCGAAAACAATTCGTGGCCGGAGTTGATAATCAAATTCCTGCATTGGTTTAAAAGGGCTTCGTGGAACAGAGTGAGCGGCGCGTTAAAGTCTACCAGATTTGACTAGTTCGGGTTGTAGGAGTCGCACGGTACGAAGCTGTTCGCATGAATTCTCCAAACTTTTGCTTCCGATACCGAATTCGACTACCCCGTTCACGGATGAACATTCTATCCCGAATCTTCGGGCAATTGCCCACTGTTCAACCCCGTGATGAATCGCTTGAGAAGCCCCGCGAGGTTGCGGATGCCTCTTGCATAAATGCGTTCCGTTCGTTCAGGATAGGAGTTCCAGAACTATGAGATTAAGCAAGGTTGCATTGACTGCAATGATTGCAGGTGCATGTCTTGGTGGTACGGTGTTCGGTCAAGAGAACCGAACCGTACCACGTTATTACCCAGCGTCCTACTACAGCTATAGCGACGAAGCGGAGGCGCCATCAGCGCCGGAACCCGCTGCTTCAGCAAGCGATTCGGTTGGCCATTCCTCCAACGGGGGAAGCTCATCCTGCTGCAGTAATTCCTCTTCCTGCGACAACATCGGCGGGATCTGGAATGGAAGTTACAACAACAATGGTTGCGATTCCTTCGGAGGATGTGGGCTCGCTAGCAGCTGCCAACCTACGAGCTTCTGCAATGCCATCTTCGGTGGTGGCGATATGAGCCAGCCTTGGAAGCTCTTTCCCAACGGGCTTGCAGGGGTCGATGTTGGCGGATGGAGCAGCGTCGGCTATCACTCGCACCAAAACCCGGGCAGCTTCAATACCTATGACGGAAACGTCCAGCTTGGGCAGCAATGGCTCTATGCGGAGAAGGTTGCTGACGGAAGCTGCGGCGTTGGGTTCGGTGGACGGATCGACTACGTCTACGGAACGGATGCTCCGGATACGCAAGCGTTCGGAAATCCTGGCTACTGGGACACCACTTGGGATAACGGCGGTCACTACGGACATGCACTACCTCAGGTGTACGGGGAAGTCGCTTATGGAGACCTGAGCGTCAAGCTCGGGCACTTCTATACCATCATCGGTAACGAAGTGGTCCAGTCGACGGGTAACTTCTTCTACAGCCGCCAGTTCACCTTCTACAATGCAGAGCCGTTCACTCACACCGGTGCTCTCGCTTCGTATAAGTTGAGCGATAACACCACCGTTTACGGTGGATACGTTTTGGGCTGGGACAGTGGATTCCAAGACAACGGTGACTCCTTCATCAGCGGTATTAGCCATCAATTGAGCGATGACCTTTCGGTGACCTACACCAATGGGTTTGGTCGATTCAACGATCGTGCCGTCAACCGAGAGAATGGTTACATTCACAGCGTGATCTTGACAGCGAACCTCACGGAGAAGCTGACTTACATCACTCAAGCGGACCTCCTGTTCACCCGAGATCAAGCAGGCGTTGCCAACCGAAACACCTTCGGCAACATCCACTACTTGCTCTACCAAGTCAACGACCGAGTCGCTTTCGGTCAGCGATTTGAGTGGTTCAACTTCGACGGTCAGACCTTCGGTGTAAGGAACGATGACGTTTACAACTACACGCTTGGTCTAAACTATCGTCATACGGCCAACCTGACACTTCGCCCCGAAGTCCGAACGGTCTGGGACAAAGAGAATTTTGGTTTCAACGAGAACAACTCGGGTAGCCAAACCTCGTTCGGCGGTGACGTGATCTTCACGTTCTAAGGAACGCTAGAGTTTCTGAACGGAACCAACATGCGAACAGCCAGGAGAAACCTCCTGGCTGTTTTTGTTGGGCGGGCAAGGGTTGAGGGTTGAGCGTTGAGCGTTGAGCGTTGAGCGTTGAGTCAGAAGTCAGAAGTCTGAAGTCTGAAGTCTGAAGTCTGAAGTCTGATCTTGCTCCCCTCGCCCCGCTTCGGCTCGTTGTACCACACATCTATGGTTATTTGCTA
>CAYMXM010000615.1:0-3142 GCA_964394065.1 uncultured Pirellula sp.
AGGAGTTGGAAATGTTGTTTAACGGAATAAATTCCGTTCTACATTGGCCGCCGTCCGCGCTGTGAGCCAGTCTCCACCTCAGTGCTGCTCAAGTGCCCCGTTGGCGCAAAGAGCCTCTCACCACCTGCGGGGGCTTGAGCAGCCCTCAGTTGGAGATAAGCATGACGTGTGTTTGAGGCTGGAGATGGAGGCGTTGTTTAACGGAATCAATTCCGTTCTACATTGAGCACATCCTTAATCACCCCTCCGGATCGGGGGCTGGCAGCGAGGTAGTTTTCTCCTAAGAGAGCTGCAAGGGTCGCCGCGATCTGGCTCTGTGTCACCCGTTCGCAATTCTCTCGTTCCCCGAGAGGAGGTGTATCAGGACCGAGAAAAGCCATCCAGATGTTTTCTGCCCCATCGATTTTCGCGCCGTGGTTCTTCCAATCCTCCGGCCCCGATCCGCGACCATGGTCCGTCGAGATGATGAAGGTAGTTTGATCGCGATACTCGTCCATCGACTGCATCATTTCCCATAGGCGTCGAATGTATCCATCAACCCCTCGGGCAGAGGTGAGTAGATGGTCGTAGCGCCCCGCATGTCCCCAGTGGTCGGTCTCGAGGAAGTCGATCAACATAACCCGAGGCTTGTGCCGCAAGATGTGTTCGCGCGCCGCATAATACAGGAACGAATCCATCACTTCGGCAGCATTCATCCGGGTGGTATCTTCGATCAACTCGTTGAGAAGTTCCTGCCTAGCGTTGGGCTCTGCCTCAGGGATCCGTTCCCAACCACCCATTACAGGGAACTGGCATCGCTCTCGGTTGATAATGAACGGGACGGTGTCCCAGCCAGCGTAGGCGGCTACTTTCCCACCAAACGTAGGTCTGCGATGAAGCCACTCCAGGACGGTGATGTTCATGTTGAGCTTCTTGGCATTGCTGGTGATGGCAGGGTCTGCGAAGCCGGTCAGAATCTCGTTGTAGCCTGGGTAAGAGAACTTCATGGTGTTCGTAATCTGGGCCGAACTCCCCTTCGTCGCGTTTCCATAGAGCTGCCCTTCTCGAGCGATCTTGCTCCAGAAAAAAGGCATCAGGGCTTCGCGGCGTTCTTCGGGCGTCTCCCGCCAAAACTGCTCTTCGATATCTTTGACGTTCGAAACGCCACCAATTTTCTTGTCGATAAGCTCCTTTTCTGCACCGGTAAAGACCTCCTGCCAGCGGAGGCCATCCGTAATGATCAAAACGACATTCTTGGTTTTGAGCTCTTGGGCGTGAGTGGTTGTTCCGGAGAAAGGGAGGACTGCCAGCGTGATCCCCAGCAGCAATTTCGAGATGGTATTCATGGAAGTTTGAAGTCTAAAGTTTGAAGTTTGAAGCTGGGTGGCACGTCCATGAGGAACGAAGGGCGTGATGTAGTGGGGCTATTCCCGGTATTTTTGTACTCCTCCACGCCCATCGCTTCGCTCTGAGCGTGCCACCCTTGACTCCACATCTTACCACCGATGCGCCAGCTCAGGGGCGGGGGTGAGGGGTAGGAGAGTTAGAAACAAAAACTAAGGTGGAGACCGCTTTCTTCGCGCCTCAGCGTTGCTCAAACTCTATTTGTAACGTAGGGTAATCCGTCGCCCGGCCCCAAAGGGGGCGCTTTCGTGACTTTTTCAGCGTTTTTGGAGAGCTTTGGCAGGCAGGTAACCCATGGTAACGGAACTGATCGAATGGATACTGCATGTCGACAAGCATTTGAACGAGCTGATCGAGTACGTCGGCCCGACCTGGCTCTACGTTGTGATGTTCGGCGTTATCTTCTGCGAGACGGGACTGGTCGTCATGCCGTTCCTTCCCGGCGACTCCCTCCTGTTCGCCCTCGGAGCAATGTGCGCGATTGAAAACACCTCTCTTTCCCTCTGGGTGATGGCTCCTGCGCTGATTTTCGCCGCCATCTTAGGGGATGCGGTCAACTATTGGATCGGTGCTTGGATCGGCCCCCGGGTCTTCACCAGCGAAAAGTCGTGGTGGCTGAATCGAGAGCATTTGAATCGCGCCCAAGCCTTCTATGAAAAGTATGGAGCCAAGACGATCGTGATCGCGAGGTTCGTCCCGATCGTTCGAACATTTGCCCCTTTTGTCGCGGGGGTTGGGAAGATGAACTTTGCAAAGTTCTGGATGTACAACATCCTCGGTGGTGTCAGCTGGGTTTTGATCTTCTTGATCGCCGGTTACTGGGTTGGAAACTTGGAAGTCGTTAGAAAGAACTTCTTCCTAGTCACCATCGGCATCATCCTTCTCAGCGTCCTTCCGATTGTGTACGAGTGGTATGCGCACAAACGGAGCGTGGCGAAGATTTCAACGGAGAGCAGCCGGGATTAACTCGCCTACAGGCTTGAGGAGTGAGGCTGCTACTTACCAGATAGGCTGATGAATGCATAGATCCAGACGGCGGCGAGGACGCAGAGGAGGCCGGTGAGAACGAAGGCCCAGAACTGCTGACTCATTCGCTTGGGGAAAATGCGAGTCGGTTCCGCGTGGCTTGATGCGAGGAATCGATCCCGCACCTCTTCGTCTTCAAACATCACCGACTGAGAGGCTTCTAGCAATCCATATTGGATGGAGAATTCCAGGACACCGTGGAGAACTCGTCGACGTCCGGAAGGGTCGACTCCGATCGCTTCAAAAAACCAAACCTGCTTGCCGTACTGAATGGAGGATTCTTCGATGAAATCTACGCAACGAAGATTCTCGACTCGCGATTGCTCGCGGCAAAAATCTCGTCTCAAAAGGCAACCATGCGCGTGCTCCGAAACGGTTTGCCAAATCTGTCGCGAGAATTGAATGTTATGGGCTTCTGGAGTCATGCTCGATTCCTTCGAATACTGGCGTCAAGAACGCCTGTGGGGCAGCATCGATCTGCGATAACTCCCCATTCTAAATGGTCCCAAGGTGCATAGTCAGTAGAGCTTTGGTGATTTTTTTAATATTATTGGGTTTCTTCCCTTGCGTTTTCCCGAATTATAGACCTCGACACACGCGAAGTGTGCGGAATAGACACAGAAAATGCGTTGTGAAACGTTATCCCACAAACCCGTTCGGGTGGCACGCCCCTGAGCGACGAAGGGCGTGCAGTGAGACCTGGGATGGATGCTTGGTTGCCAGCGCTGTCCCT
>CAYMXM010000616.1:0-3137 GCA_964394065.1 uncultured Pirellula sp.
GTGCCACCCGACGCCTGAGATATTCCCGACAAGGGTTACGTGCACTCGCAACGCTGTCCCTCGCTTACGCCACGCGTTGTGATGGGGGACGCGAAGCTTCCCCCCCTTAAAAAAGTTCGTCGTCTTCTAATTCATCCGAGTCTTCATCATCCAGAAAATCATCGCCCGAAGTGCGGTAGCCTTGGAATGCGATTCCTGGGCGGTCGTGTAGGGGGTCTTCGTCGGGAATGATCTCCATCACTTCCGGTTCGATAACATCGTAGCACTGGCGCTGTATCTCGAGAGCAATCTTTTCGGCTTCGTCTGCCGTCTCTGCAAGAACCCCCCAATGGGCCAGATAGGATGTCCAGTCTTCCTGTTCGGGTAAACAGCCAGGGAACTCGTTCCAGTCGGCATCGAGCGGTTGCAGGAGGTTTACATGAAAGAGGAAGAGATCGCGTGGCTTTTCCTCTTGTCGAAGTTGTTGGAAATAGGCTTCCGAAGCTACCCCGCATTGCAACAAACGAGTTTCCACGCGGGATTGAAGTTCTCGATGGTTCGGTAGCTGTTTAGACGCCCGCCATAGTCGATCGAGCGCTGAAGCGATCCCCCCCAACGTCAAAGCATCGGAGCTCGCTAAAGATCGAGATAGTCCAGCCTCGACTGCACGAGCCGCCGCATCTTGATGCTGGAGCATCGCTTCTCCCTCGGCTCGAATCGCATCGATGTGGACTCCTACTCCTTTGAACTCCTCCACTTCCTTTTGGATCGCTTCGAGTGCCTCCTCTGGTTTCTTGAGTTCGAGCAATCCAATCGCAAGATAGTAGTAGCACCAAGGGGAGGCTTCGAATCGTTCGAGCAACGTTTTCAAATAGCTTACCTGCAACTCATGCATGCTCATCGCATGGGCTCGCATCGCCGCTTCAAAAAAGAGCTCGGGGCTGTCTCCCCCCTCTCGAATGCAAAGATCGAGAACGTAGTGTGCATCGGCGTTGCGATCGGTATTGGTATAGATGCGAGCCAAAGCCAACGCGGCATCGTCCCGCTTGCGATCGAGTTTGAAGGCCCTCGCGTAGCAGCGTTCCGCTTCGCCGAGGTTGCTCGCGTATTCGAAAACCTCGCCGGCGCGGAAGTTATTGTTCACACTTCCTGAATCGAGTTGCAAAGACTTTCGAACCAATTGGTCGAGTCGCTCTGTTCCTATGACAGTGGGAGGCAGTTCTTCCACCATGCTGCTGAAATCGAGTTTGGAGAACTGATCAAATCGCTCTGCAGCGTTGATCGACATGCCGAGTCTAGCCAGCAAAGAAATAAGGTACCCGGTTTCCTGATAACCCGAGACCAGTTTATTCGCCCAGGTCCAAACCCGTCGATAGTCACAGCCGGGGGTGACAAGGTACACCATGAAGTGAATCGCCCGACCGATATCTTCTGGGTGACTCCAATCCCGGTTCTCGCTATCGATTAGTTCAATGCGGAAATCTTCGATATCGGCTTCCACTCCCGCTTCGTCCCGTGCTCCCTCTAAACGGTGTGCGAAATTCTCGAGCCAACCGTAAAGGGGAGTCTCTTTGGAAATGGGATAGTAGCCTGGGGGTGTCTCGTTCTCGTCCTTTTCCTGAACTTCAACTCCAGTCCCTTGATCCTCTTGAACAGCAGACTGGGTGACTGCGGATTGAGTTGCTTCGGGGGTAAGAATCCGAGAGTTCCGCCGGATGGTTCCGAGGGGAGTGATATCGACGGACGGGTCGAGTACTTGCGATATGCGGCGGACCGATTGCCAATCGTTCGACTTGGTCGCCGCCTCTTCGATCGGCGCTGCGATCCGCTTCGCTCCCTCAAGATCACCTTGAAGCCGTTTGATTGAGACGAGTCGAATCCCAACCTCCAGCCACTTGGTCGTAGCCCCAGCCTGTTTGAGGGATCGAACCCAAGGCACAAGACACTTCTCGGCAGCCTGCCACTCTTGATTCATCGCCAGTTCAAGGGACTTCAGGCAATCGACATCCAAGTCGTATTCGGGGCACTCATCGCGAGGAGGAAGCTTTCGCAGCGTCTCTTCGATCCGTTCCTCAAGAGGTTTTCCTTCGAGCAAATCAAGGGTCCGAAGTTCAAAAGCGAGAGCCAGCCCCGACCCGAGAGGATCGTTCACGCCGGGGCTTTTGGCTAGTTCCCATGCCCGTTCGATCCGCTGCCGAGCCGCCTCATGCTCGCCTTCGTAGAGGTCTAGCGTTGCCAATTTGAGCGTGGCCAGCCAACGGCGATCTCCCCGATCGGAGAACTCCTGTTCTTGTTTAAGGACTTGATTGCAATGGTAGCGGGCGAGCTCATAGTCATCTGCGGCCCGATGGATATCGCAAGCATACTCCCGAAAGCAACCGATGCAGGAAAGCTTGCCAATGCGACGGCAAACATCGATTCCTCCGGTCAAGCACTCCTGCATTCCCTCCGAGTTGTAGCCCTCTAAGTCCCCAGTCGCTTCCGCAAGGACTTCGTAGGCGCAAGCGCACATCGCATACTTGAGGTTCTCGTACTTGTTCAGCTCCATTTCCGGTTCGATCTTGCGAGCCTGTTCTTCGTTTTCGAAGATCGCGATCAGCTCGATCGCCCTCTCTCGAACGGTGTCGAACTTCAGAAGTCGCTGCGCGAGATTCATTTGGAAGAAGGTACCGATCACATAGTAGATCAGATCGTTTTCCGATTTCGCACGGTTGCGAAGCTCCCCATAGAGCTGGTAAGCCGAATCGCAGAACGCTTGCTCCATCAAGCCCCCTGCCTTCTCACTGATTCCAGCGAGTTCTTTCTCAACCGTATCTCTCTGATCTTCGGGCTTCTTAGCCAATTTAAACTCCGGTGTCTAAGTTTAGAACTCGATGGCGCCAAGTACGCTTCCGGTGTGTTCCGCGGTCGCTTTGGGTGCGATGGTGATTGCGATAGAAAAGATGAATGGTATGCGATCTGAATCTGAGATGGAAGCGGCGACCACTTCACACACCCTACGGCTGGCCTGACGCATCGGCGCGAATATAAAGTGTTGGGTAGTTTGGCCGACGCGTAAGCGAGGCCCGAAAATCACAACCCGTGGCGTAAGCGAGGGATAGCACTGGCAACCACGCATCCATCCCAGGTCTCACAGCACGCCCTTCGTGCCTCAGGGA
>CAYMXM010000617.1:0-3137 GCA_964394065.1 uncultured Pirellula sp.
CCTCGCCCCGCTTCGGGGAGAGGGGCTGGGGGTGAGGGGTAGAAGTGTTAGCAACGATGACCGAATCAGACTCAATCCCGTACTCGTACTCGTGCTCGTGCTCGTGCTCGAAATTCGAGGTTGTCGAGTACGAGTACCGCTGCGCTGAGTACGAGTACGAGTAGGAATAGCCAGACTCCGTCTGGCTATTCCTATACCCGGATGGAGTTGAGTTCATCGTAGGCCTGCATCAGTTTGTTTCGGATTTGGACGAGGAGTCGAAAGGACATGTCTGCTTTTTGGACGCTCGTGAAGACTTCGGCTTGATTGACATCGCCACCCGACATCAGTTGTTCGACCAGTTCCTGTGAATCGAGCTGCATGTTGTTGACCCGCCCGATCCCGTTGGTCAGAAGGGCCGAGAAGGTGGACTCTTCTTCGCCGTGGATCGACCGATCACGGGCTGCGAGTTGGTCGTTGAGGGATTGGACCCTCGACTCATGATTCGCGAAAAGTTCCGAGCCTCGCAACTGCATGATTAAGCCAGGATGCTCAAGGTTTGACGCGTGAGCCCTTTGGTCACTTCGATGACCCCGACGTTCGCTTCATAAGCGCGAGACGCCTCCAAAGCATCGACGAACTGTTCGTTCATGTCGATGTTGGGATAGGCGACATACCCTTTCCATTTCCCTTCGGTGATGGCCAAGGGGTGGTCGGGTTGATAGCGGTACTTCGGTTCCAGATCGTCGATCTCGACCTTCTCAATTTTGACCCCGGATGCTCCACTTACCGAGTTCGACTCGTCGGTTTGGAAGACCACGAACCGGGGTTGATAAGGCTTGTTCTCTCCAGCTTCATTTCGAAGCGTGGACATGTTCGCGATATTTCCGGAGATCGTGTTGAGACGGACGCGCTGCGCCACCAGGGCGCTGGTGCTGATATCCAAGGGAGAAATCATAGAGGCCTCCTGCCTGACTCGAACCGTTCGAAATGCTTCCTTGCGCTGGTTCGGCTCTACCGAATCTAACGCGAAATCCATGCAGAACACATGGAACGATTAGAGCTTTAGCAAATCCCGCCAAAATTTCCAAGATCCTTTCTAATAGCGTGTTAAATTGGGGGGATTAAACAAAATGTTGGCGAAAGTCACCCACCCTTCCGGGGCAGTCTGACGCGTCGGAGGTAAGTGGGAGGACGCGAAGCGTCCCCCATCACAACCCGTGGCGTTAGCGAGGGACTGCGTCGCGAGTGCACGTGGCCCCTCGTCGGGAAATCTCAGGCGCCGAGCGGCTCGTCCCTGAGGCACAAAGGGCGTGTTGCGATACCTCGCTTGAGATACCTGGTTGCCAGTGCTATCCCTCGCTTGCGCCACGGGATGTGTTTTTCGTGGCCTCGCTTACGCGTCGGCCAACCTCCCCACACCCATATACCTTCAAACAAATCAAGCATGACCGAACAAGAGTTTTTGCTACATCACCAACTGGGGCGAAACCCGTTCTCGGACGAAGACGCCCAAACGGACTCGGTCTTTCGGGATTTCTGTATTTCGGGGACCTACCATCCCTCCTGGAGCAAGGTCGTTGGAGACGCAAAACAGCCAGCGACCTCAATCGTTTTCGGCCCGAAGGGCTCTGGAAAAACGGCGATTCGACTTCAACTGAAAGAACATATCGCCTCTCACAATCAATCCTCACCTGCCAACAAGGTCTATCTAGTCGAGCTGGATGATTTCAACGCGTATCTGGGACCGTTTCAACAGCGAATGTCCCGTCGCGTGCAAGCCTCTCCGGACAAGGTCTTGCAGTCCCTCCATCTTTGGGACCACATGGATGCGATTCTTTCCGAAGCGATCACACCTCTCGTCGATCAAGTTCTGGGGGTCACCTCCTCCATCACCAACTCGGAATCACCTCTCCCTCCCGAGGTGATCAGCAAGCTCGATCGAGGGCAGCGTCGGGATCTGTTGTTGTTTGGGACCCTCTACGATCGCTCGTCGGTCGGAACCCATAGCGATCGAATGGCGGGGCTGCGCAAGAAACTTCGCTTTTATACCCTATCGACCTGGATGCCCCTCCTTCTCGGAATCGTCGGGACCCTCGTCGTGCTAGGCCTATCCGGATTTCTCTATTCCAAGGAAACGGTTTCTCTGAAAGCCCTTCTCTGGGGAATTCCAATCGGTCTCGCTTTGGTGTGGGGACTTTATGTCTACCGGCTCCTTCGACACCACTCCCTAGCGAGGCGAATCTGCAAGTACATGCGCGTCGTCCCTCGCGACTCGGGGCAGCTCCGAGGTTTATTGATGCACTTTGCCAACAGCGAACTGGACGAGCAGCCTCTGCCGACTTCCAATCGCTCCGACGATCGGTACGCTTTGCTGGAGAAGCTACAGTTGTTGTTGCGATCGTTGGGGTACCCTGGTTTGATCGTGATCGTCGATCGGGTAGACGAACCCGATTTGGTCAACGGACAAGCCGAGCGGATGAAGCTCTTAATTTGGCCTTTGCTCGACAACAAACTTCTCAAGCACGATAACTTCGGGATCAAGATGTTGCTCCCTAGCGAGTTGCAGTACTTCATCGATCGGGAGTCGAGGGAGTTTCACGAGCGCGCTCGGCTGGATAAACAAAACGTGGTTCCCTCGTTCGACTGGACCGGCGAAGCCCTCTACGATCTTTTGGCGGCAAGGATGAAGGCTTGTGCGACGAGCGGCGGGAAGCCGAGTCCGAAGGATTTATTCGATCCACAGATTTCAGAAACGAGGTTGATCGCCGCATTTCAGTCGCTGAAAACGCCCCGCAATCTCTTTCGATTTCTCTATCACCTGATCACCGAACACTGTAAACGCTACCGCTCGGAAGCTCCCCAGTTTCAAATCACCATGGAACTCTTCGAGTCGACCCTCGCCGTCGCCCAAGCGGACGAGCGAAGAAACAGCTAGGTAGAACGTCCAGCAGGCTTGAGACTTGAGGAAGAAGACGCGAAGCGTCCTCCCATCACAACCCGTGGCGTAAGCGAGGGACAGCGTCGCGAGTGCACGTAGCCGTAGGGTGTGTGAAGTGGTCGCTGGTTCCATCTTAGATCGAGATAGCGAATCAATCACCGTTATCTCTTGTTAAACCGCAGGGGACGCAGAGGTTCGCAGAGAAGAACTCGAGGAT
>CAYMXM010000618.1:0-3126 GCA_964394065.1 uncultured Pirellula sp.
TAACAAGGTAGCCGTAGGGGAACCTGCGGCTGGATCACCTCCTTTCTAAGGATTTTGATTCGATCTTGTATCGAATCGTATCGTGAGCACAAACCCTTAAGAAGTTCAAACTCGTCTAACTGTCGGCCTCACGCCGATAGATGAAAAACACCGGATTTCATTATAGAAGACCCGGCTTAGTCGAAAGATTAAGCCGGGTTTTTTTACGCACTTTCGGGAGCGACCGCGGAAGGCGAATTAACCACGGAAGACACGGAACACACGGAAAAAAGAATTGAATCCATGAAGTTGGATTCCATGCACTAACTTTCCGTGTCTTCTGTGTCTTCCGTGGTTCTCCCGTCGCTTATCTACGAAGTTGAAACGGCTTGCTCGCTGATTTGCTGGGTCTGGAGATCGGATTCTTCTTGGACTTCGGTTGCCCAAACTTCTTTAGATGCAAAGAGGGCGTTTCCGTTTAGGGTTGCGAAAGCGACGTCGGCTGCGTCTCGACCAGTGCCGATCCGAACAAGACCACTCACCAACGCTAATCGTGTCGGATCGAACAGATACCACTGGCCATCCAAATAGGCTTCCATGAAACCGTGGAAGTCAGGTGGCTGGAGATTCACAGCGTACCCCGCAACATATCGGGCCGGGATGCCGATCCCTCGGCAAAGGGCAATGGCGAGATGGGCATAGTCGCGGCAAACCCCCGTTCGTTGAAGTAGTACGTCTGCCGATGTTGTGGTGGCGTTGGTGCTTCCCGGGGTGTAGTCGAGATGGTCGAATACCCAACTGCAAATCCCTTGTACCCGGTTATAGCCGGGCTTCATCTCTCCAAACTCCTCGTAAGCGAATCGAGCGAGCAAATCGCTTTGACAATATCGGCTCGGGTTGAGATAGGTGAGGACATCTGGGGGAAGCTCAGCCGTCGGCGTTTCCTCAACCGTTTCCGGGACGTCGACTGTTGGGGTAAGCTGGACTTGGGCGCGGTAGGATACCTTCAACTGACAAGGCAGAATCAAAGCCCGATGCAAACGATTCGATTCCGTGCCAGCGAGCATCGACTCAAGATTTAAAAGTGGATCGGTTGTCAGTTGCTCACTGAGGATTTGTTGATTCGGTGTACTTGCCGCCGAGATCTGAAACAAAAAGACCGTCGGCTGACGGACTTCATAAACCAGTTCACTCCCCACATCAATTCGTATCATTTTTGTTTCCCTCGCCGGTAAAGGTTGGTTGGGCACGAGCTATCGTACGAGGTTTTGCATCAGTTTGCCACCTTGGGGCTCGGTGTTAAGGGGTAGGACGCGAAGCGTCCTACCATCACAACCCGTGGCGTTAGCGAGGGATAGCGTCGCGAGTGAACGTAGCCCTTGCCGGAACGCCGGGTGGCATGCTCCTTGGTCGCGAAGGGCGTGCTGTGAAACCTTGAATGGATGCCTGGTTGCCAGCGCTGTCCCTCGCTTACGCCACGGGTTGGGATTTTCGGGCCTCGCTTACGCGTCGGCCAAACTACCCAAACACTTTATCTTCTCGCCGATGCGTCAGGCCACCCCCGTGCTCGTGCTCTTATCTCTTATCTCGAGTACGAGTACCGCTGCGCTGAGTACGAAGTACAGTGTGCACGATGTGTTGCGTGGTCGCTTGGGGCGCGGAGTGGGTATACTGATTTCTTCCTCACAAACACCGAGTTTTCTCTTGGAGCCTACCATGCGTTGGATAACAAACGTCCTTGCCTTTGTTTCTCTCTCTTGTTGCGGGACTTTGCTGGCTTATGCGGAAACATGGCAAGTTGGGTTCGCCAAGGAAGAGATCACGCCGGTGGAACCTCTTCGTCTCGTGGGCTATTCCAGCCGTAATGTTCCTCACACGGGAGTTGCCGATCCGTTGCACGTTCGCGTATTGACCCTCACCCCCAGTTCCACTGGCGAACAAAAAGAAGGACCGAAGCCACTCGTGCTCGTTTCTGTCGAGTGCCTTGGTGTGAACAACCGGATGACGTCTCACGTTGCTGAGCTGGTTCAAACGCGCTACGGAGTTCCCCGTTCCCATCTTGTTCTCAGCAGTACGCATTCCCACACGACCCCATTTTTTCCCAAGTCCCCACTCAACAGTTTTGAGGAAGGCCCCTCGCAAGAAGAACTAGATGCTGCAGAACGGAACCAGGTCCGTGTCATCGGAGCGATCGACAAAGCTGTCGAGCGAGCGTTCCAGAATCGGGTCGACAATGCCAAGATCGACATCGGGGAGGGAAAGGCAACGTTCGCCGTTCAGCGACGGGTGTTGAAGGAAGGGAAGTGGGCTTCGTTTGGCATCCAAGAAGGGGGACAAGTCGATCATCGGCTCTTTGTGCTGCGAGTGACCTCAAGCGATGGAAAGGTCCTCGGTGGAGCTTACCAGTACGCTAGCCACTGCACATCCCTCGGTCCCGACTTCAATCAAATCAGCGGAGACTGGGCCGGACTTTCCGCCGGGCGGCTTGAGCAACTCCATCCAGATGCCATATTTCTTCCGATCATCGGCTGCGGGGCGGATGCGAACCCGAATCCACGCAACAGCTACGAAGCAGCGATTCAGAACTCGTTCGAGATGACCGACTCGGTTCAGAAGGTGTTGGCGTCCGATCAGTTGACTCCGTTGCCAGCCCTAACGAAAGCGAACTATGGAACGCTGGCGCTGGAACCAGAACAACCGACGGTCGAGTTCGTGGAGCATAAGTCGAAGAGCCCTTACGCCACCAATCGCATTTGGGGGACGTATATGCTCGATCTTCTGAAGAAGGAAGGGAAGCTCCCCGAATCGGTTCCTCTACCCATCCACGTCTGGCAGTTCGGTGATACCTTGAACTGGGTTTTCCTCGGGGGAGAAGTCGTCGTCAACTATCAGTATGCGATCGAAAAGGAGTTGGCCCCGAAGAAGACTTGGGTGGCAGCTTACTGCGATAATGTTCTCGGCTACATCGCCAGCGAGTCGCAGCGCGAGGAGGGAGGTTATGAAGTCGACACCTCCATGATCTACTACATGATCCCCGGCCGCTGGAAGTCCGGAACCGAATCGGCCATCGTGAAACGAGTGCACGAGATAAGCAATGTAGAACGGAATTGATTCCGTTAAACAACGCTTCCAATCAAAGCCGCCGTC
>CAYMXM010000619.1:0-3123 GCA_964394065.1 uncultured Pirellula sp.
CATGGAGCCGTCGGGGGGGACGGTTGGAGGACGGATGGCGGGGACGTAGAAACCCTTCTCGCGAAGGACCGCTCCCCATTTCGAGACCGATGCGACCGAGGGTGCATAAACCGCCACGATCGGGCTGTCTCCTCCCCCCACTCGACACCCGAGAGATCGCAAGTCACTTCGCAACTCCTCTCCCATCCTTCGCAACCGACGCCGTTCCTCCGCCATCCCCCGTAAGATTTCGATCGAAACGGTTGCCGCTCGACAATTCCCCAGGGGCATCGAAGTGCTATAGATGTAGGGGCGAGCGAAGTTGCTGAGCCAGCGAATGAGCGTCTTGTTCCCAGCGACAAACCCGCCAATGCATCCGATCCCCTTGCTCAGCGTCCCAATCTTCACCCATCGGTCCGATCGGCAATCGAGTTCTTCGAGGAGCCCCCCGCCTCGAATTCCGTAGACCCCGGTCGCGTGGGCTTCGTCGACAATCCCGATCATCTCCTGTTCATGGAGCAACGCCTCGATCTCCCGAAGCTGGGCGATGTCACCATCCATGCTAAAAAGGGAGTCGGTCACGACGAACGCGCGCTCCCCCGTTTTGCGGTGCTCCTCCACCAATTGTCGCAGATGGGAGAGGTCGTTGTGCTTGTAAACATGAACAGAAGCTCGGCTCAAGCGGCAGCCGTCGATCAAACTCGCGTGGTTCAACGAATCGCTAAAGATCACGTCGTTCCCCCCCGCCAGCGCGGTGAGAACTCCAACGTTCGCCCCGAACCCAGTGCTGAAGAGGATGGCATCCTCGGTCCCTTCCAGGTCTGCGATAGCCCGCCGAAGCGTTTCGTGGGCTTCGGTATGGCCGGCCAAAAGAGGGCTCGCCCCCGCACCGTACCGTTCTTGCCGAAGGGCGTGCACGACTCGCGGGTGCCAACTGAGGGACAAATAGTCGTTGGAACCGAAGTGAACGAGGATTTCTCCCTCGCACGTTTTCACTTCCCGGGCCGAGAGGGGGGAGACCGTCGCCGGCTCCCGATAGAGCCCCATTTCACGTCGTTCCTGAAGGGAATTCTCCAGGGTTTGCCAAAGTGAGGCCCGTTGGGTCATGTCCAACCGTTTTTCGATTTTTCGAGTAGGATAATGAAGGATTCAACCCAACCGGGTTTGATTCGTACCATTGTGTAAACAATAATAATCTGTTGATGCAAGCAGCTCATCTGAGTCACGGCGCACGGTTATGCAATTTACCCACCCTCACCTTCTGATTACAGACGACGACCGGGATTTTCGGTTGTCGCTCGCCGATGCGCTTTCTCGACGTGGTTACACGACCACCCTCGCCGCCGACGGTCTGGAGGCGCTCGACGTCATCCAACAGGGGTGCATCCACCTCGCTTTGATGGATGTCCATATGCCACGCCTGGATGGACTGACCGCCCTCGAATCGGTTCGGCTGCGGCATCCGGAAATGCCTTGCATTCTCATGACCGCAGAACTCGACGACTCGATCGTCGCGCGCGCTCGAGAACTTCAAACCCCAGAAGTCCTCCGCAAACCCTTTCGGTTGAACGTCTTGGCCGAGACGATCCAAAGGCTCATCGATAGAACGTATAGCAGGCTGGAGGGGTGAGGCTGTAGGCTAGAGGGGGAACCACGGAATACACGGAAAAAAGAAGAGTTTAACCGTGGCCCGGGCGTCTCGCCCGGAGGAGCCTGACGCATCGGAATTAAGGGGGGACGCGAAGCGTCCGCCCCATCACAACCCGTGGCGTAAGCGAGGGATAGCATCGCGAGTGCACGTAGCCCTTGTCGGGAATATCTCAGGCGTCGGGTGGCACGTCCCTGAGGCACGAAGGGCGTGCTGTGAGATCTTGGATGGATGCGTGGTTGCCAGCGCTGTCCCTCGCTTACGCCACGGGTTGTGATTTTCAGGCCTCGCTTACGCGTCGGCCAAACTACCCAAACACTTAATATTCGCGCCGATGCGTCAGACCAGCCACGCTCCCCCTCTTCCTCAAGCCTCTAGCCTCACCCCTCAAGCCTGCTCAAAGGTGCTTTTTTGCCGGAGGATGTGATGGTAGTGCTGGGCAAAGCGGTGGGCTTCGTCTCGGACGTATTGAAGGAGCCGAAGGGCGAAGGATTCTCGTCCCAATCGGATCGGTTCGCTCTCCCCGGGCCGGAAGATCTCCTCCTCGCGTTTCGCGAGGGAAATGATCGTCGGCGGCTCGATCTCCTGGTCTCGAAACGCAGCTAACGCTGCATTGAGCTGCCCCTTCCCACCATCGATCATGAGGAGATCGGGGAACGCATCCTGCTCATCGCTCAAGCGACGAAACCGACGCGAGATGACTTCATGGATGCTCCGAAAGTCATCGATCCCGTCGACATCTTGGATCTTGTAACGTCGATAACCGGGCTTGAACGGGAGCCCGTCTAAGAACTGCACCAACGAGGCAACGGTGTTGTTCCCCCCAAGGTGCGCGATGTCGACCCCTTCGATCACGCGCGGTTCTCGGTCCATCCGAAGAACCCGTTGGAGAGACCGCATCCCTTTCTTAGGATCGATATAGAAGACTTCCGGCTGCGCATGGGTGTCGATATCCCCGCGATCCCCCAAGTTCTCCAAGAGTCGAATTTCATCCCGAAGTCGCGCCGCTTTTTCAAACTCCAACTTGCTCGACGCTTCCTGCATCTCGGCACGCATCTGCTTGAGAAGCTTCTCACTTCCCCCTTCCAGAAACGTCTGCAATCGACGGATGTCCTTCTTATAGTCCCCCTTCGAAATGCGTTGGTTGCAAGGGGCTGTGCATTGCTTGATCGAGGCCAGGAGGCAGGGGCGAAACCATCTCCACTTCGGATCCCCTTCGTCGATATCGAGAGAGCAAGTCCGAAACTTGAAGATCCGCTGCATCACCTGCAATGCACCTCGAAGCTGCCCGGCGCTGGTGAAGGGGCCGTAGAGTTTGACACCTTTCGATCTCGGGGTCCGAGTCACCTCCACACGTGGAAAATCCTCGTGCGTGGTTATCATCAAATACGGGAAGGTCTTATCGTCTTTGAGATCTTTGTTGTGCCGGGGTTGAATATCCTTGATGAGACGGTTTTCGGTCAGAAGGGCATCGACCTCGCTCGCACAAATTAGAA
>CAYMXM010000620.1:0-3116 GCA_964394065.1 uncultured Pirellula sp.
GCGACGCTGTCCCTCGCTTACGCCACGGGTTGTGATGGGGGGACGCGAAGCGTCCCCCCATCATACTACCCCATACTTGAGCAACCCGCGAACAGGACTATCATAGGTCTTAGGGTTCGCGTCCTGCGAGCCGAACTCACCGAACGCGCGTTAGAAGATCGAAATGACTTCCATCCCCTGGTCGATCGCTCAAGACTCCCTCGACGTAAACTTCACCATCCCTCAAACGATGCGGCTTCGATTCACTCGAAACTGTTTCGAAGAGGACTGGGATCAAGTTCTGCCTCTACTCGCCACCGATACCAACAAAGCGAGGGTTCAATTTTGGGTCGATCGTGGGGTGGTCGAAGCCAATCCCGAACTAAAGGAAAATCTCGAGCGACGATTGCTTGGATCGCAGGATCGATTGGAACTCACGTCCCCCATCCACTACTTGGAGGGGGGAGAGCAGATCAAGAACTCTGCTGAGCAGATCGAGACCATTTTCCAAGCGATCGATCAGGATGGTCTCGACAGGCGTAGCTACCTTTGCGTGGTGGGAGGGGGAGCTCTTCTAGATGCCGTTGGTTACGCGGCGGGAATTGCCCATCGTGGAATAAGGCTCATTCGGTTTCCAACGACCACCCTTGCCCAGGGAGACTCGGGGGTTGGGGTGAAGAATGCGATCAATGCGTTCGGGAAAAAAAACTGGAAGGGAACCTTTGCGGTCCCTTGGGGAGTCGTAAACGATCAATCGCTGATTGCGAAACTCCCACAGCGAGACTTTGTTGCAGGGTTTTCCGAGTCGGTGAAGGTTTCCTTGCTGAAGAGCCCTGCCGCTTTTCGGTTCCTTTGCGATCATGCAAAGGATATCGCCAATCGAAATTGGGACTCCGTGATGGCGGCGATCAGGTCGAGCGTTTTGATGCATCTTCATCATATTACCCATGGTGGTGATCCCTTTGAAATGCAGGAGGCTCGCCCTCTCGATTACGGCCACTGGTCCGCTCACAAACTAGAGCACTTGACGGCGTTTCGACTTCGACACGGGGAAGCGGTCGCGATTGGAGTCGCTATCGACACGGTCTATTCTCATTTGGTCCATGGGCTTGAAAGAAGCGACATGCTCGCGACTCTCAAAGTTCTCACCGACTTGGAACTCCCGATCTTTGACCCGGAGGTGGGTACTGAGGCGATCTTCGATGGCCTAGAAGAGTTTCGCCAACATCTTGGTGGCCGCCTCACCGTCACGATGCTCCGATCCGTTGGAAACGGGATCAACGTCCACGAAATCGACCGAGCCGCGATGGAAGAATCCATTCGCATCGTACGAGAATATGCGGAGCGCGAGAATCTGCAAAGCAATCGGTGTTAAGGGGTAGGACGCGAAGCGTCCTACCATCACAACCCGCGGCCTTAGCGAGGGATCGAGAGATCGGGGAGGGGTAGAAGTGCGAGCAACATAAACTAAGCTAGAAACCTTGTACTTCATGCTCCCCTCCCCGATCCGCTTGGACATCTCCTGCCCTCAAGGCAGGAGATGTCCAAGCGGATCGCCCTTCCCCAAAGGGGAGGGTTGCTCTTACCGCTACGCGGTCGAGAAACTCCAGGGAAAAATGCTTCACAGCGTTGCCCGGTAGGGGCGGGACAAAACGGAAACGCAGGTTTGTTTCGCCCCTACCGGGGCTCTAAAACAACTTTGTCCCTTCTATACGTGGGCCAAGGCCCACGCCTAAGTTCGAGCCACCCCTACCCGGGGCTACCTTTCCTTGACCTACGGTCAAGGCTATTGGCCGAAGCCTTCTTCTTCCTCAAGCCGATTCGTAAGATTCGTTCGATTCGTGGTTCTTTCTGAGCCCGTGTTTTCAGGAGCCCCTTACCTCCGATGCGTCAGGCCACCCCCGGCCCCTCTCACCGAAGCGGGGCGAGGGGAGCGGAGCTCTAAAGCGCAGCGTCACCGCCGGCTGATCTCCCAACACGGGCTGCTTTCACTCGCACCGCAGTCCCTCGCTAACGCGTCGGGTTGTGATGAGGTGATGCTTCGCATCCCCCCCCCCTCTTACCACCGGGCGAGACGCCCGGACCACGAGTCCGCTCCCTATCGCTGTGCCATCAGTTGGAGGTTTTGCACGGCGGCGCCGCTGGCTCCTTTTCCTAAGTTATCGAGCTTGGCGATCAAGACGGCTTGCCCTAACGCATCGTCGCCGAAGACGCTCAACTCCATGTGGTTTGTTCCGTTGAGTCCCTGCGCCTCGACCCGACCGTTCTCCGTCGGTGCAACGACTTGTACAAACTCGCAACCTGCATAGTGGGCTTTCAAACAGTCGGCGATCTGATCGGCACTTCGGATTCCGTTCAACAACGCGAAGTGCAATCCAATTTCAACGACCATCCCACTATGAAACGCCCCCACCGAAGGGAGGAAGATCGGTCGTCGCTCCATTCCTGAATACTTTTGAAGCTCCGGAACATGCTTGTGCTTCAATTGCAGCCCGTAAACATCGAGGGGAGGAGCTTTCTGAGAAACATCGCGAGTTTCGTAGGCTTCGATCATCTGACGCCCCCCACCGGAGTAGCCGCTGAACCCTTGAACGACCAATGGGTAGTTCTTCGGCAAGAGTCCGGCCATCACGAGTGGGCGAGTCAGTCCGATCCCCCCAGTTGGATAGCAACCAGGGTTCGTGACCCGATCGGAGTTTTGGATCTTTTTAGGTTGCTCTCGATCCATTTCGGGAAACCCATAGGTCCACCCCTCAGCGACGCGATGGGCCGTGCTGGCATCGATGATGCGAGGCTTCGCTCCAGAAAGGCTATCGACGAGAGAAACCGTTTCCTTCGCAGCCTCATCGTGCAAGCAAAGGATTACGAAGTCGGCTTCCTCGAGGATAGCCAACTTTGCTTTGGGATCTTTGCGCAGCGCCGGGTCGATACTGATCAGTTGAAATTGCGGGAGTTCTTCCAGTCGCTCTCGAATTTGCAAACCAGTCGTCCCGGCTTCACCATCGATAAAGACCTTGACCATCGAATGAATCTCTTTCTTGGAAAACAATAGCAAATTACAGTCGTAGTGTGTGAAGTGGTTGACGCGTAAGCGAGGCCCGAAAATCACAACCCGTGGCGTAAGCGAGGGACAGCGC
>CAYMXM010000621.1:0-3108 GCA_964394065.1 uncultured Pirellula sp.
CCACCACTAAACATTTCGCACCGCCCCGTTACACACTTCCCGTTTGACCAAAACACCTCATCCATGCGCAATCGGTTTTCCCTTTGCTTGTTAGTTACTTTTGCTCCCATCTTTGCGTCGGGTTCTGAGCCTACGGCGACTTCTCCCGAAGCCATATCCACTTTGCCTGGTTTTCAAGTCGATCTCGTTCGCTCTTCTGCGAAGGGGGAGGGTTCATGGATCAGCATGACCTTCGACAATGCGGGGCGCGTTCTCCTTGCTGACGACGTGTCAGGGATTCATCGACTGACTCTTTCGCCAGACAGCACTGCAGACCTTTTTGAAACCCTCGATAACACGAAACACCTCAAGCACTGCAGAGGGATTCTCTTTGCACACCACTCTCTCTATATCAGCGAAACCGACGGCCGCGGGATTCATCGTTTCCAAGACCTCGATGGAGACGGTCAATTCGAAACGCAAAACCTTGTCGTCCCTTTGATCTATCAATCTCGATACGGACACGGCGCCAATCAAATCCGGCTAGGTCCAGATGACAGAATCTACATCGCTATCGGAAACGATGTCTTCCACCCAGAAACTCGGAATCGCAACTCCCCCTACCAAGAAACTCGCAACGATTGGCTCCTCCCCAATCCTCATGACGGTGAACAAGACCCTCGGAGTGGTTTCATTCTACGAATGAACCCGGATGGTTCTGATCAGATCGTTCTCAATGGGGGACTACGTAATCAAGTCGATATCGCCTTTAACTCTGACGGTGAGCTGTTTACTTGGGATGCGGACATGGAATGGGATGTAGGACTCCCTTGGTATCGTCCGACGCGATTTAACCATATTGTCTCCGGTGGGGAGTACGGCTGGCGGTGGGGGACCGGGAAATGGCCTTCTTGGTTTCCTGACAGCTTGCCAAGCAATTTAGATACCGGGTTGGGCTCTCCGACGGGAATCACTTTTGGTGAAAAGAGCAACTGGCCCGATCGCTTTAAGAAGGGAATGTACGCTGCGGATTGGCAGCACGGAAGACTTCTGCTTGTCGACATGTACGCGGATGGTGCTAGCTACCGAGGCGAATCCACTCTCCTAGCAGAAGGAAGCCCTCTCAATATTAGCGACATCGAGTTCGGTCCCGATGGAAATCTCTACTTCATTACCGGTGGTCGGGGATCCCAATCTGGTCTTTACCGGATCACCTATGACGCAGAAACAGAAGCAAAGGGCGAAGGGACAAAAACAAAACTTTCCCCCGAAAAGGAAATGGAATCGGCTCACGCACGCATCGTTCGTAGAAAACTCGAGCAGCTCCACACGGAGCAGTCTTCGGATCAAATTCCGTTTATATGGAGCCACCTGTCTTCGAGAGATACTTGGATCCGATTCGCTGCCCGAGTCGCTTTAGAGAATCAACCTATCGAGAACTGGATTTCTCGTCTGGCGAACGAGCGGGACCCAAGGGCCCTTCAAACCGCCTGGATGGCTCTGGCTCGCAGTGGAGCTAACGAGCATCAATCACAGATCGTACAAGGTCTTCTCGAACAATTGCGATCCGATCAAGAAGATGCGGATCGGGTTTGGACCTTGCGAACGCTCCAGTTGTCATTGATTCGACATGGTATCCCAAGTCCGAATCTCCAAGCAGAGCTGCAAAACGCGTTGGCCAATCAGATCGAAACAAATCATTACCCAACGGTCTGGTTGGTTGGCGAACTACTTGTTGCACTGGAGTCCCCTGAGGCAGCCCCTTTTCTCTTAAACCAGCTGAGCCAAGGGACGACGCAGGAAGAGCAAATTCAATGCATGAAATCGCTGGTTCGGGTGAAAGTGGGGTGGGACTTTGAGGCTAGGGTTCGAGCGTTAGAATGGTTCATCGCCAGTAGAAAACTACCGGGAGGTAGACTGGTTGCCACCACGTTAGCCAACTTGCAAGAGGATTTCAGAAAAAGTCTTTCGACAGAGGAAACGACAAGACTCGAATCTTTACTGACAGATCTAGCCAAGCCTGTCGATGATCAAAGCGAAGCCCCTGTTTTGAACGCTCGCCCCGTTGTTCAGAACTGGACGATGGAAACCTTGAGCGAAGCACTTAAAAATGTAGCGACTAAACCTCGCGACCTCGAAGCTGGCAGAAAGTTAGTTGCCGAAGCAAGCTGTTTACGGTGTCATTCGTTTGAGGATAGGGGAAGTCACATCGGCCCAGAGCTAACGAGCGTAGGGAAGCGGTTTGATCAACATGCTTTGCTAGAATCGATTGTCGAACCATCCAAACAAATCGATCCGAAATATGCCATATCGAATTACCAGCTCACCGACGGGCGAGTTTTGACAGGCCGAGCCGCCTGGGTATCAGGATCTCAACTCGCGATTGAAACCGATCAATTGACCGGAAGTTCCGTTACCATTCAACGCTCTGAAATCGAACAAACAAAATTGTCTTCACTCTCGCCCATGCCGACTGGGTTGTTGGATGGTTTTAAGCCTGAGGAAATCACAGACCTGATCGCCTACCTCCTGTTATCCAGAACCAGTCATGAATAACCCCGAAACTTGGTATGGTGTTCGATTGATTTACCTCCTGACGGGTTTTCAGGAACAATCGTATGAGGAACGCATCATCATCGTGCGAGCAACGGGTATGGACGATGCGATTGCCAAGGCAGAAGAACACTCGAAGGAATATGAATCGGATACGACCCGGTATATTGGATATGCGATGGGGTTTAATATCTTTGATGAAAACGGCCCCCATCTTGGTCCTGGAACAGAAGTTTTTTCGTTGATTCGCAAATCAGATCTCGATCCAGATTCCTACCTCGACCGATTTCACGACACCGGCAACGAATGCACGAGGAAGGATTCGTAGAAGACAAGAAAGCGAGCCACAGAGTCAGAAAGCCCCAGAGACGCTATGATCATTTCCCCCTGCGTCTCTGCTCGTCTGCGTTCCCTTCTTCAAAATCGCCCAAAATGTACCAATGGCCAAAGCACAAAGAAACACACCATTCCCCACTTTGCGCCTTGGCGCCTTTGCGTGAGACATCCTCTAACAATTGGCCTCGCACTATCGGCCATTCGCTCCAGCATTTATTTGCACTCCCCCTGATCGATCCT
>CAYMXM010000622.1:0-1064 GCA_964394065.1 uncultured Pirellula sp.
TGTCCCTCGCTTACGCCACGGGTTGTGATTTTCGGGCCTCGCTTACGCGTCGGCAAACAGACAAAACACCTTATATTGGCCTCTTCGCGTGAGTTCTATTCCGATCAAGAGTAGAACATGACAGTTCCCCCCTTCGACTATAACACAAAAAAAGTCTGAGAAATTTCATGGCGGATTTTCACTTTGAACGACGGGTTGAGTTCTGCGAGACCGATGCGGCGGGGATCGCCCATTTCTCTTCGATCGCCCAGTACATGGAACAGGCGGAGCACGCCCTCCTCCGATCTGTCGGACAGACGGTCTTTCAAACGGAAAACGGCGGAATCACTTGGCCTCGCGTCCACTTCCAGGTCGACTTTTATGGACCGGCTAGATTCGAAGAGATCCTCGATATTCGCGTCCACATCACGAAGCTCGGGGAGCACAGCATTCGGTATCATTTTCACATCTCCGGCCCTCGCGGCCCCGTAGCAGCAGGCGAATTGGTCGCCGTTTGCTGCGAGAGAAGAATCGATGGGAACCACCAACACGTTCTGAAAAAGGTTAAAATTCCCGAATCGATCCGCAATTCCCTACAACAGTTCTTAGTCGAGAGGACCCCATGAGATTTCTCACCTTAGGTACAGTAATTTGTTTTGTCGCCAGTCTGACCCTTCTTCAGATGGGGTGCAAACCTCAGGAAGATCGCGATCGAGAACGGGCTGAAAGGGAACAACAAGAGCAAGCCGCCAACGCGCCAAAAACCATGGCGGCTCAGAAGGCTGAAGCAGGGGTAGGTGTGAAGGGGGACAGCCTCGACGACGTCTCCGACAATAGCCCAGGTGGAATTATCGCCGCACCCGTGAAAGCCTACTTCCGAGTCAAGGAACGGGCGGTATTCGACATTCAGATCCCTCAGATGATGAATCTCTACAAAGCGACCAACGGCTACGCGCCTCGAACTCATGAGGATTTCATGAAAGAGATCGAAGCGAACAAGATCCCATTGCCTCAACTCCCCGAAGGGATGATTTACCGCTATCGCCCCGATCTCGAAGAACTCTGGGTAGAACCGGAAGAGAAGG
>CAYMXM010000622.1:1164-3106 GCA_964394065.1 uncultured Pirellula sp.
CCCCTGTCCTTCCTGTCGCCGTGATTGCTGCTGGCCTTTAACACAGTTGCGCCAAACCAGACTCCATGCTAGCAGACTAAGCACTCTTTGCTAACGAAGGGGGCAAGTCATTCTGGGCCCCCAATGCACCATCAAAAAAATCAAAAATCCTATTCCGCTAACAGCGTCTTCAGTCACCTTGTAAGGCAAAATTCTTTCCGTTAGCAGGTTATTTCCCGAAATGGGGATCGGGATTCGAAGGGAGTTGGCACAAAGCTCGCATAGGGGGAACTCATGGCGAGTCGCCATTTTTTGCTTGCTGCCCCAAAGGAGCGTTTGATGGAAAGCATCAGTATACCGGTTGGAGAAATAGGTTCACTGGAGACAGGTTGGGATTTTCGGTCCCACTATCAGCGAGGAGTCCGCCGGTTCGGGCTTGGATTAGCCAATCTTGGTAGGTTCTGGTTCCGCTCCTTTCTTTCGCCCCTCTTGTATTCCCTCATCATTGCAGCGGTCGCCGTCTACGACATCGTGTTGACGATCCAATATGCTGAATTGTTAGCACAAATGGAGGCCAATCCAATTGGTCGATGGTTGATGGGGGCAGAATACACCGACATATACGCTATAGAAGCTCCGCCAAACGTCTGGCTTTTCCTCTTCATGAAGGGCTTCGGGACACTGATTGTACTCGGAGTGGTAAACGGCTTGATTCGATGGCGGTTGAACCTGGGGCATGCAGTCGCCACTGGCGTGTCTTTGTTCCAAATAGGGTTGGCAGCTTATTTGTGGTATTAGCAGAGGTGAGCCTGCCTCCATACCGTTCCCAGCGATGCGGTGATGATTAGCGCCACTGCTAGACCTTGTACCCCCGTAAGGTATTCACCCAGAAGCAATATCCCGGAGATGGATGCAATTGCAGGCTCCATACTCATCAAGATCCCAAACGTTTTGGTCGGGATCTTCTTGAGCGCGACCAACTCCAGCCAATAAGGTATTGCGCTCGACAACAACCCGACCAGAATTGCGGCAGGCCATAAGCTCACATCGAACAATCGAGTCCCCATGTCCACGATTCCGATCGGCAAAATGGCGAGCATTGCCGCCATCATTCCGAGCGAAATGACCGTTCCGCTACTCCCTTGAGCTCCCGCTCGCTTCCCGATGAGAATATAGAGAGCCCAACAAACGGCTGCACAGAGTGCAAACGCGATCCCGATCATAGAAAGGGAATTCTCCGAATCCGAGCGGGGGAGCAACAAAAACACCCCCAGCGCGGCGAGCCCCACCCAGAGCAGATCGATTTTCTTCCGCGACACCAAAGCCGCTAACCCCAAGGGTCCCGTAAACTCCAACGCAACGGCGATTCCCAGTGGTAGATACTTCAAGGATATAAAAAAGAAGAAGTTCATGAACCCTAGTGTCACGCCATAGAGGCCGATGGTCGCGAGGGACTTGCGAGAGAGTGGCTCGCGCCAGGGACGAAGAACCACTGCGAGAATGAGACTGGCGAAGCAGATGCGGAACGTCGTCGTGCCGACAGGACCGATCGATTGGATGAGTGGTTTAGCGATCGCCGCGCCGAATTGAAGGGAGAGCATCGCTCCCAGCAACAAACCGATCGGTCCCCAAAGATTGCGTCCTCCCATGATTTGGAGCTGTTCTTCCTACTAGTCCTTTGGAAACACAGAGGTACAGAGTAACACAGAGGATTTTGGATCTCTTCAACTCTGTGTTTCTCTGTGGCTCTGTGTTTTAAAATAGCGTAGCTCACGCAAAGGCGCCAAGGCGCAAAGGAATAAATCGAGCATCCTTCGCCCCTTCCTTTGCGCCTTGGCGTGAGTTCAATCGCACCTGGATGGGGGCCCGCCCCCCTCCAGATGCCAATTTGGCATCCTAGCAGGGGAGGCCCTTACGGCGTTACCCCTCACCCCCGGCCCCTCTCCCCGAAGCGGGGCGAGGG
>CAYMXM010000623.1:0-3102 GCA_964394065.1 uncultured Pirellula sp.
TGTCCCTCGCTTACGCCACGGGTTGTGATGGGGGGGACGCTTCGCGTCCCCCCTTTAACTCCGATGCGTCAGGCCAAGGCCGGGGGTGAGGGATAGGAGCATCGGCCGTATTTGGCTCGCCCCTATCATTCATACTCAGCGCAGCGATACATCTGGATCTCGGGCCTCCAGGAAATCCATATGTGTCGCCCTCCGGACTAAGAGGATGCGAAGCATCCGACATCCTCTCGCAGGGCTCTACGATTCCTTGCGTCCTCTGCGGTTAAAAACAAATTTGCTCAAAGCCAGTTCGCTCAACACAATTTTCTTCTCTGCGCCCCTGCGCCTTCGCGACTCTGCGTTACTTGAAATAGAGAGTGGCGCCCGACACGCGAGAGGATTACGTCTGTTATAATTGTCGACACCTTAGCCCTCTCTGTCTCTCCAAACAGCTTCTACCTGCCATGGGTATCTCCTTTCGTTTCACCAGCTGGCTCCCTAACGCGTTTGTGTTAGCGCTTTTCTGTCTTTTCAACAGCATGGCGTCTGGTGCCGATTCCAAACCGCTGAATGTCATCCTGATTCTCGCGGATGACCTTGGTTGGACGGATCTCGCCTGTTTTGGGAGCGACCTCTATGAAACTCCCAATCTCGATGCGATGGCGAAGCGGGGAATGCGATTCACGCAGAATTACTCCGCTTGCACCGTTTGCTCTCCGACTCGAGCTGCATTGCTCACGGGCAAGTATCCTGCTCGGCTGCATGTCACCGATTGGATTCCTGGCATGATGCCGGATAATCCCAAATTGCTGGTCCCCGACTGGACGAAATATTTACCGTTGGAAGAAGTCACCTTGGCAGAGCTGTTTCGTGATGCGGGTTACAAAACCGCGATGATCGGTAAGTGGCATTTAGGAACCGAAGAATACTATCCCGAGAAACATGGGTTCGATTTGAATATCGGAGGTACGGATAAAGCAGCCCCTCCCACCTACTTCGCACCGTGGAATATCCCGACTCTATCGGAGGGGAAGGAAGGAGAGTATCTAACGGATCGGCTGGGTCGCGAAGCGGCCGATTTCATTCAGAAAAACCGAGACCAACCTTTCTTCTTGTATCTCCCTCACTTCGCCGTTCACACACCGATCCAAGGGAAGGAACCCCTCATACAAAAATACCGACAGAAGATGACCAAGAACCACCGTCACCGAAATGCTCGCTATGCGGCGCTGGTCGAATCGATGGATTCCGCGATCGGCGAAGTTTTCGAAGCGGTGAAGAACGCTGGAATCCAAGAACGGACGTTGATCATTTTTACATCCGATAATGGCGGAAGAATCACCAACGGAACTACGTCGAATCATCCATTGCGTTATGGCAAAGCATCCGCTTACGAAGGAGGAGTTCGCGTTCCGATGATCGTCGAATGGCCAGGGGTGGTTCCCGCCGATACGGTCTGCAACTCGCTCACCGTCACGATGGATATTTTTCCTACATTGCGGGAGATACTGCTCGATTCTCAATCTCTATCGAACAAGTCTGCACCGGTTGCACAGGTCGATGGCACAAGCTTGTTGCCGCTCCTGCGCGAGCCGACGCACAAGTTGGAACGGAACCTTTATTGGCACTACCCTCATCATCAGCACTATCAACTGGGAGGTGCGATGCCGTATGGTGCTATCCGCTCAGGTGACTACAAGCTGATCGAGTTCTACAACGACAACCGAGTCGAACTGTACAATATTTTGAGCGATATTGGTGAAGAACGGGATCTAGCGAATGCAGAGCCCAAGTTAGTAGCCGATCTATTGCAGCAGCTGCATGCGTGGCGAAAGGAGGTAGGTGCTCAAATGCCAACTCCTAATCCCACCTACGATCCCTCCAAAGCCGAGTACAATCCCCCCAATGTTGAACGGAACTAATTCCGTTCAACAATTGGGCATCAATCGCTGACCATGGCTACCGACTCGACCGAGGTGTCTCGCGAGATTTCGTTATAGCTCAAAATGTGCAAATGAGGCATGCTTTCCTGGGTGATCTGCCGCAAGGGGACTCGGATTTTCGGGCTGACCAGGACGCAGAGAGGGCGACCTTGCTGTTCCAGCTTTTTCAATCCCTCCGAGATGCGCTGACACGTTTTGTTGATCGCTTCGGGGGACATACGGATGAAGATTCCACGATCAGTTTGCTCGGCACCCGCAGTGATTCGGTCTTCCATGGCTGGATCTAGAGTGATTACTTTGAGCACTCCTCCGTTATCGCGATAGCGTTGCGAAATCGTTCGAGCCAATCGATGTCGAACATATTCGGTCAACCAAGTCGGATCCTTGACGCGATGGGCATAGTCTCCCAGCGTTTCGAGAATGACCCCGAGTTGACGAATCGGGATGTCTTCTCGAAGTAGATTCTGAAGGACTTGCTGGACCTCCGAGAGCTTCATCAAGTTCGGAATCAGCTCTTCTACGACCGTCGGTGATCCCTTGCGAAGCTGCTCGATCAGTTGCTTTGTGACTTCACGCGTTAGCAACTCCTCGGAATGACGTCGCGCGGTTTCTTGAACGTGCGTTGCGAGAACGGCAGCGCATTCGGCAACTTGGTAGCCGTAGATTTCCGCTTGTTGACGGAGTTTCGGATCGATCCAAAACGCGCGCTTCCCGAACGCAGGATCGGTCGTTTCTTCTCCTTGGATCGTTCCCAACGTCAGTCCGCTGTCGATGGCCAGCAAGCGGTCGGTGCGCAAGGACCCATGGGCGATCCGGTTTCCATTCATCGAGAGTTCGTAAGTAAACTCGGGTAAACTCATCCGATCTTTGATCCGAACCATCGGGAGGAGAATCCCCATCTCGCTCGCGAGTGTCGCTCGAACCGTCGAGATTCGCTTCATCAAGTCTCCACCTCGATTGGGATCCGCCAGTGGAATAAGCTTGGCCCCAAGTTCCAGCCGGATCGGATCGACCTCGAGGTAGTCTTCCGCTTTCTTCTCGGGAGGAGCCTCCCTCTGGGTTGCCACCTCCGCTTGCTTTTTCGCTTCCTCTTGCTTTGTTTCTTCCGCGAACTGGCGCTTCATCATCATCGCTAACCCGATGCACCCGATCCCCATACTGAGCATGGGGATGGTGGGGA
>CAYMXM010000624.1:0-3100 GCA_964394065.1 uncultured Pirellula sp.
TTACCCCTTACTCCTTACTCCTTACTCCTTACTTCAAACTTCCCCACTCCCCCCAGGCGGCACGATCCGACACCCTAATTCCCTGAGAATCGACATTCCGTATAGCTAGCGGTTCACCTCGGGGGTGGAAACGACCGAAAACGAACTTGGGTCGTCGTCTAATGTTCGAGGAGATTTCGGGAAACCGTACCCTCCCTCCGGCAGGACACGACGTTCATGGAACGAACGTACACCCATCCCGTGGGTGGCTTTTAAGGGAATGTTAGAATGAGACGTGAGTCAACTCGCGGCGGAAGAGGATGGTTTTCTGCGATTCTCGTTGCGATTTGCCTGTTGTTGATTTTCTACTTCGGGGCGCAATACGCTAGCAAACCGCGAGTTAGCTACCGAGATCCTCGCACCACCGTTCTGACCGTCACAACAACCCCCAAAAATCCGGTCAGCATCGCGACCCAAAATCTTCCCCTGGCCATCGAACCGCTCGATCAAGTCCTCGAAACGCAATCGTGGACCGCCTATAGGTCCGACTATACCCACTCGATCGGGATGATCGAGCCACCCGCAGGAGTGCGGCTCATGGCTCCTGTCAGTACCATTATCGAGGAACCTTTCACCTCCCCCAGCTATGGAACCTACGGTCGGGACCCGCTGCAACTGGCAAACGACGCGTCCCACCAACTTCAAATCAATGCGTCGATGGTCTCCACCACTCGTAGCAACAAAACCCCGGTGGTCTTGCGAGATCCTCCTCCGACAGACCCTGCAATTTCTCCTTCCGGAGGAAAGGCTTGGCCTCAATCCCCCAAACTGCGAGAACTCCTGGGTGAGACCTTCCAAATCGCCGACCAAGAGCGTCACGAAATCTCCCGAGTCGTCGCCAATCGAATCTCGGGTCTTTTGGAATCCCTCGTTCAACACGAGCTCTCCGATCCTACCTCTCGAGGCAGGATCGAAGCCCTCCAAGCCGCCGGCGCCGAGTGTGTCCAGATCGCATCCCAGCTAAATGCCGATCAAGGAGAACTCGCGACAGCCCTCGCTCGCCTAGCCTACGCAATCGAACGCCGAGCTGTCGTCTGGCTAACGATTCACGATTGCGTGGTCCGTGGCGACCAACTCGTCTCCCTTCGCCAGCACCATGTAAACTCCCAAGCAGTACTCCAGCGAATCGACACCCTGGAGAAAGGGCTTCGGCGAACAGGAGATGTGGAAAACTGGAAGAACTATCTTCTCTTAGGTCAACTCAAAGGGATCGCTTTGAAGGGGATCACCGGATCCGAAGAACAGGTTGCCTTGGCACGCGAGTTCCTCTCCCGAGTCCTCAACGCGGGAACCTCCGAAGCCCAGCGCGGGATCTTGACCTCCCCCGAAGTCCACTTGCTCGCCGACTTGATGCATCCACTTACCATCGGACCTGTCGATTACGTCCGGGTGCTGAGCGACATCGAAACGCTGGAAGCGGAACCGACCCACCGATGCAGCCAAAGCTTGGCCGAAGCGGTTCAGTCTCTCCGCTTCTCCGAACACCCCGAGCAAGCGGCGATCAGCCAAGCGATTGCAGCCCACTATCGGAATGCGAACGTTCGAATCGCAGTCTCCGAAACCTTTGTGAATCGGATGCTTCCGAAACAAACCCATACACAGAAACCGGTCCGCCAAACCATCCTTGGAGCCGATACGCGAGGTGCGAGCGAGATCGAAACGGAACTACGAGTCGACTTCCGGCCTGAACTCAACGGCTGGAAAGTCGGACTCCTTTTAAAGGGTGATATCGCGAGCAACACCCGTTCGAGCCGCAACGGCGCAACCTTCTACAACACATCCCTCGCCAACGTTCAATCGGCGCGCGAGATTCATGTCCAGCCCAGCGGCTTCCAAGTCGACGGGCAACCTGCCACGGTCAGTTCCAACGAGTCCCTTCGGAAGTTCTCGACCGATTGGGATAGCCTTCCCATCCTCGGTGATGTGATCCGCAATATCGCGCATCAAGAGTTCATCGAGAAACGCCCGATCGCCAAGCGAATCATGCACTCGACGATCGCCAAGGAAACCGATCGTGAGTTCGATGCTCAGTTGAATGCAAAACTCACAGCAACTCAGGTCCAATTGCAAAACCGTCTCATCGGTCCTTTGCAAAATCTTGAGCTCCATCCGATGATCATGGACATGCAGTCGACCGAGACCCGATTGATCGTTCGCTACCGTGTCGCAAGCGAAACTCAACTAGGTGCCCACACAGCTCGCCCGATCGCACCGGCTGATAGCATCCTCTCGATGCAAGTCCATCAATCGGCCTTGAACAATATCGCAAGCCAAATCGCAACCGCAGACCGAGACTGGTCCGCGCAAGAACTTGCAGACCACATCGCTGACCTCTTGCAGCAAGAACGATTTGTCGTCAACGATGAACAAGCGGCCGGGGTTCGAGTCAAGTTTCACACCAACAATCCGGTGACGGTCGAGTTCGATCAAGGGAAGCTATGGCTCACCTTGCGAATCGATGCATTGGAGCAACCAGGACGGATCAACCTCAAGAACTTCGTCATCCGCACGTCCTACACACCGGAAGTCGACGGGTTGCAAGCGATCTTGGTCCGAGACGGTGTCGTCAGCGTCGATGGAACACGATTGACCAGCATTAGCAGTCGAGACCGAATCACGTTGCGGGCTATCTTTACGAAGATTCTCGCAGCGCAAAACGGTGTTCCAATGGTGGCGGAATCCCTCCTCCAAGATGAACGGGCACTCGGTTTCGCCGTTTCTCAATTGGAAATGCGCGATGGCTGGATGGCGATCGCCATCAGCGAAGCCACCTCCCCCCACGTCGCCGCCCTGCAAGTAAGCGGTAAGCGGTAAGGTGTAAGCGGTCAGGTTTAGGGTGTAAGCGTGGCATGGGCGTCTCGCCCATGGTTAAGGGGGCGGACGCGAAGCGTCCCCCCCATCACAACCCGTGGCGTAAGCGAGGGACTGCGTCGCGAGTGAACGTAGCCCTTGTCGGGAATATCTTCAGGCGTTGGGTGGCACGTCCCTGAGGCACGAAGGGCGTGCTGTGAGATCTTGGATGGATGTCTGGTTGCCAGCGCTGTCCCTCGCTTACGCCACG
>CAYMXM010000625.1:0-3097 GCA_964394065.1 uncultured Pirellula sp.
ACGCTGTCCCTCGCTTACGCCACGGGTTGTGATGGGGGGACGCTTCGCGTCCCCCTCTTAGCACCGATGGGGTTGGCTAGCCCTTGGCCCCCCAGAAGCCGAGAGGCTTTTAAAGAAAATCAGAAGTTCTTTCCCCTCAATTGGCTCGACGTTTGCACGATAGTTCCCGAATGGACATCGAGAATCAGTCCATTTCTCATCAAAAAATCTTCTCCTACAACAAGGGAACGTCATGCGGATTCTTAAGGTTAATAAACTCCGTGGGCCCAATATCTGGTCGAATTCGCCGGTATTGGAAGCATGGGTAGACCTGGAAGAGCTCAAAGACACATCCTCGGAAATGATTCCGGGTTTCAACGAACGACTGATGGCATGGTTGCCAACGATGGTGGAACACCGATGCAGCATCGGCGAACGAGGTGGATTCTTCGTTCGACTCAGGCGTGGAACTTACATGGCTCACATCTTGGAGCATGTCACCCTTGAATTGCAATGTCTCGCGGGAACTCCTGTCGGATTCGGACGGGCTCGCGAAACCGACACCGAGGGGATCTATAAAGTCGCGATCGCTTATCGCGACGAGCGATTGGGGCTCGAATGTCTCGATAAAGGGTTCGAACTCCTGGCGGCAGCAGTCCACGGAACTCAATACGACGTCCACGCGGTTGTTGCGAAGCTTCGCGAGTTTGCGAACGACACGTGTCTGGGTCCGAGCACCATGGCGATCGTCGAAGCCGCCAAGGAACGGAACATCCCGGTGCGAAGGCTCAACGACGGAAGCCTCGTTCAACTGGGGTACGGCCATCGCCAGCGAAGGGTCTGTACTGCGGAGACCGATGCGACCAGCGCCATCGCGGAATCGATCGCACAGGATAAAGACCTTACCCGGATGCTTCTTAAAGCGATCGGAGTCCCTACGCCAGAAGGACGCCCTGTCGAGAGTGAAGAAGATGCTTGGGAGGCCGCCCAAGAACTTGGCCTGCCAGTTGTGATCAAACCACAGTATGGGAATCATGGTCAGGGAGTTGCCACGAACCTAACCTCACGGGAGCAAGTCATAGCGGCCTATCGCGCAGCGCGCGAGGAAAGGAGTTCGATTCTGTGCGAACGCCATGCACCGGGTGACGATTACCGAATCCTCGTCATCGGAGGAAAGATGATCGCTACGGCGCGGCGCGAACCGGCGCATGTCCTCGGTGATGGTCGATCGACGGTTCAGCAACTCGTCGATGGGGTCAACCAAGATCCGAGACGAAGCGACGGGCATGGTACTGTTCTTAGCAAGATCAAGATCGATTCGGTTGCGCTCGGAGTTCTGCTGGAACAGGGGATGACTCCTGACACGATTCCTCCGCTGGGTAAGAAGGTCCTGATTCGTCGGAATGCAAACCTCAGTACCGGCGGAACGGCTTCGGATGTTACCGACTTTGTTCATCCAGACGTGGCGAGGCAGTGTGAAGAGGCGGCTAGGGTGATCGGACTCGATATCGCCGGGATTGATGTCGTCGCGCAGGACATTACGCAACCGTTGCAAGGGCAGCGAGGCGTGATCGTGGAGGTGAATGCAGGACCGGGGCTTCGTATGCATATCTGTCCATCCTCAGGACGTCCTCGCCCGGTCGGTGAAGCGATCATCGACATGCTCTATCCCGATGACAACGGCCGCGTTCCGATCGTGAGTGTGACGGGGGTGAATGGAAAGACGACGACCACTCGCCTCGTCTCCCATATCATCGCTTGCACGGGAAAGAAGGTGGGGATGGCATGCACCGATGGAATCTACATCCACAATCGACGCATCGATGCGGGGGATTGCAGCGGACCGCAAAGTGCGAGAAATGTCTTGATGAACCCGGCTGTCGAAGCTGCAGTTCTGGAAACAGCGCGAGGCGGGATTCTACGCGAAGGCTTAGGTTTTGATACTTGCGATGTCGGGATCGTGACCAACATCGCCGAAGGGGACCATTTGGGGCTCTCCTATATCGAAACCCTCGAACAGCTTGCGAAGGTGAAGCGTTGCGTCATCGAAGCGGTCTCCAAGAATGGTTACGGGGTTCTCAAAGCGAACGACCCTCTAACCGCAGAGATGGCGGAGAAATGCAAAGGGGGAGTCATCTTCTTTGCAATCGACGGTAACGATCCCGTTTTGGTCAACCATCGTGCCAAAGGTGGTCGGGGGGCATTTGTGCGAGACAACTCTGTTATCCTCGCCGAAGGATCGGTCGACTTCCCGCTCTTGTCGCTGGATCGAATTCCTTTAACCCACAACGGTCGAATTCCTTTTCAAGTGGAGAATGTCCTGGCTGCTGCAGCCGCTTGTTGGGGACTCGGGATGCCGTGCGAACAAATTCGAATCGGGTTGGAGTCCTTTTCGGCTCAAATGGACAAGGTTCCTGGTCGATTTAATTTGGTTGAGATGCATGGAGCGACCGTCGTTGTTGACTATGGACACAACACGTCATCACTCCTCGCAATTGCCGAGGCGTTTCAACAATTCCCTCAAACGCATCGAACGGTTATCTACTCGGCTGCAGGGGATCGTCGCGATGAAGACATGATTCGACAAGGTCAGATTCTGGCCCAACATTTTGATCGGATCATTCTCTACGAAGACCAATACCTGCGGGGGCGTCAACCTGGTGAGATCATGTCGATATTCAAGAAAGGGATCGACACCGGCGAACGGGTCAAGGAAGTCCATGAAGTGACAGGCTGGCCGAACGCCGTCGATCGCGCGCTGAAACTCATCAAGGGTGGGGATCTTCTTTTGATGCAAGCCGATACGATCGATGAGGCGATGCAGTATTTGCAACGAGCCTTTGAGCAGGAGCGACTGGGAGGGGAAATCGATTTCGACTCCGCAATCCAAAAGCCCCTAGAAAAAGTTGGAATCCCCGCCGTCATTAACATGGTGAAGGATTCGAACAAGAAGGTGTAGGGAGGTTGTAGATAAGTATCGGTGGCCGTTGTCGTAGTCGTAGGGTGTGTGAAGTGGTCGCTGTTTCTAGTTCAGATCGAGATGGCGAATCAATTCTCGCTTCTATTGCAATCACTTTCGCACCTAAAGCGGCCACGGAACACACCGGAAGTGTAGTTG
>CAYMXM010000626.1:0-3090 GCA_964394065.1 uncultured Pirellula sp.
GGGGACGAGCCCCGGTCGGACGATAACGGCGGCTGCGGAATAAAAATGGCTGCACGCCCCCCCCCATGTCAACACCCACTTTTTGACAGCCCAGGCTTGCCCCCGTCGGACACCGCTTCACACACCCTACTGTTCGCAAGCCACGCAATGGCCTTTGACTAAAATCTCGGTGACGCGGGAGATGTTGTGAGACTTGCGAAGCTTCCCAGGTGCCAGATCGATTCCGGGGAGACAGGAGACGGTTCCACACTCGACGCACACGAAATGAGGATGACTGCTTCGGTCGTGATTAGGATCCCGGATCTCAAAGCGCCAAACGTGGTCTCCTAACTCCGTTCGGCTGATCAACTCCGCGTCGGTCAAGTCGGTGAGATTTCGAAAGACGGTCGCTTTGTCGAATCCGAGAGGGACTAAAAGATCTGACAGCTCCGCATGTGTTTGAGGACGCGTTGCCTTTCGAAGCGCAACCATGACGGCGATCCGGGCAGGGGTGCTGCGCAAGCCTACACTTCGCACGATCTGGCGTACTGCTTCTACTTCGTCGGCGTCATTCTTTTTTGTCATAATTGTTAAGTCTATCTGACTCAGGCACCCTATTTCATGGCCAAAAACCTGCCTAGTCGGTCGTGGGTTGCTGCCTCCTCCAATTGTAGCTTACCAAACCCGTATTCGGCACCCATTCCTACCGCAATATCTTGATGTTCCGGGTAGTTGGTCACGATCATGATAGGAATCGTTTGGAACTCCGGTACCTCTTTGATCCCCTTGAGGACATCGACTCCATCGGTGTAATCGCAATCGAGCTTTCGATTGATCAAGATCAACGCCACTTCCTGGTTTTGCAACTGCTCAAGAGCATCCTCGAGCGCATGCGCTCGGAGAACCTCTACATCGTAGCGGGAGGTCAGCATCCGTTTGATCGAGCTGTGATCGGGATCACAGTTTCCAACGTCAAGAACCTTTTGGGTCATTTCGCTTCACTTATCTTCGTCTCAAGGTCGCGGAGCATGTTGTCTTGCAACCAGCTCTGCATCAATTTTCGTGTCGTATCCACCATGGTGTTGATCCGCTTGGTCAAGTTCGGACCAACGACGAGACCTCGCTCGGGATCGAGGGCTCGCAACTGAATCTGTTCGATTTGAACGGAGAGTTGGTCGTAGGTTTTCACCCGCTTCAACTCTTCCAAAATCGATTCGGCTTCTTGGATCTTGTTCTCTGCAATTCGGGTATTGATCCGAGTTTCGAGAATCTTACGGCGAACCACCAAATCCAAGACTTCGTTTTGAAGCCCCTTCAGAAAGGCTTCGGTCTCCAACCGACGTCGGTCGTCCGGGAGAACCGCGTTATCCATTGGCTCATAGCCGGTGACAACTGGAAGTCGCGCGAGAAGGGTATCTCCGTTGCGAATGTAATAGAGATAGAGTGGGACGTTGATCTTCACTTCTCCCTTCGGGGGCTGTTCCTCGATCGGAGCCGATTCTCCCTCCTTCTCTCCCTCGGCAGGCTGGGGAGGAACTGGCTTCTTATACTCGGGAGGAGGAACCGCGTTTTGAACGATCGATCTCGCATTCGCGATTCCCGTATTGCGACTCTCGGTGGGGATCTCGTACTGGATAACAGGTTGCTCGTCGTTCTTAAGAGTCACGATCCCCCGCCAATCGGTTCGCCCCATATCGACCAAATCCTCATGCCCCGGGGTTCTCAAATAAACTTCGGCACCTGGAGCTGGAGAACTCGGTGTCCCGATAGGGGAACCGACAGGAGGACGGAACGATAATCGGAGATCGGTGCTCGAATAGCGTGGTCGGACCTTCAATCCAAGTCGCTGAGTTCTTCGATTCTTCGCAGCCGTCAAAGCCCCACGACTCGCAGCGAAGATCGCTCCGTAGAAGAGTGACTCCTTATCGATCCTCTCGGTCGCCGCGATGTAGGTGAAAGGCATCGGTTGCAAGAGTGTTGGGTTTCCATTCGCATCGTCCCGACGAATGAAGGGTCTGACCACGTCTCCGATTCCAATGTAAGCCGGATGCCCTTCTCCCACGATCAAGCTCCCTGCCCGCAATCGAAGGGTTGCCGAAAAGTTATCGGTCTCCTCGATGCGAACCATCGGTGTGAACGCAGCACGCATCTGGTAAGCAACCATCGAAGGGATATCCCTCGTCCGGACGACGGCCTCGACGGAGAGATCTCCCATATGACGAACCATCGAATCGAGCTCCTTCACACGAATCCGATAGAGCGCGTCCTGGCGATCGATGGTGATCAAGTAAATCTTGTCGTAATCTCGAAGCAACGCTTCGGGTTGCCATGGAAGTCGTGCTGGTATCGGTCTTGCTTCGTCGCTGATCTTCGGCAAATCGGTTTTGGGAACGAGCGCTGCCACGAGATCCCCTCGTTCCATGGCTCCTTTGAGGTCGTTTAAACTACCCGGAAAGAGCTTGAGCTTCTCTGCGAACTTCTTCCAGCGAGGATCATCGGAGTAAGGCTCGATCTCTCGTTGCAATCCCGCATAAGGTAGCGAAAGAACATGGAACGACTCGACCCGCTCAATGGCGGAGTCCAAGGTGCGAACACTGTTAAGGCTCGCCGCGCGAGCTTCAGCATCCTCTAGTTCTTTTCGTTGGTCGGGGCGAAGGTTCTTCCGGCGTTGGATCTCTTCTTCGGAGAGGGGGGCTTGGGCCTGTGGTGGTGCCTGCTCTAGGAATTTCGCTTTGGCCGCATCCGATTTCCCGACGACCAATGTCAGCTCGCGCGCCAGCAGTTGGGGAATCTCGAGCTCATCGATTCGGTAAAGGATGGAGCCGTAAAGGGATTCGGGAGCTGGTTGAATGCGAAGGCTCCAAACGCCTCCAAAGTCCGCTTCGCAGCGTTGGCGAATCAACCGAAAGAGTTCCCGCTCATCCTCGGAAGACATCCCCAACTCCGGCGAGATGGCAACCCACGCATTCACCCGATAAGGAGAATCCTCCCAAGCCGTTTGCTGGGCGCTCGCGGTGGGGAGGAAGCAGAGGAGGATGAAGAGGAAAGTCAGGACGCGAAGCGTCCCCCCATCACAACCCGACGCGTTAGCGAGGGACAGCGTCGCGAGTG
>CAYMXM010000627.1:0-3090 GCA_964394065.1 uncultured Pirellula sp.
CGCCCCTACCGGGGCTCTAAAACCACTTTGTCCCTTCTATACGTGGGGCCAGCCCCACGCCTAAGTTCGAGACGCCCCTACCCGGGGCTACCTTTCCTTGACCTGCGGTCAAGGCTAAGGGCGAAGCCCTCTTCTTCCTCAAGTCTCAAGCCTCACCCCTCAAGCCTTACTTAGTAAGATTCGTCCGATTCGTGGTTCATTCTGCGGTTCCTTCTGAGCCCATCGCTTCGCTCTGGGCGTGCCACCCTTGTTTCCAGCTTCGGTGGGCGGCAGATGGAATCGTGGCAACGCCACGTTCCTAACTCAATTCCCACCTGCAACTAGAATCTCATTCCGAACCGAGTGGACTCCGGGTTCCAGCAAGAGCAAACGCTCGGCAAGTCGTTTATCCGCATCACTGCTGACTGTACCTTGCAAGACGACGACTCCTGCGTCGACCGATGCGTTGATCGATCGCAATCTTTCCGGCAGTGGGAGACTGGTGAGTCTAGTTTGCAACGCTTCGCTAGTTGCCGTTTTGACACTCTTTTGAAGTTCTGCGTCAGGGCGAACGACCGCCCGAATTTGACCGGACTGGGTCCCGCCTCGTGCGCCACCGAGGTTTCGGTTTCCGCCAAGCCCCCCCAATCCTCCGAGGCCACCGATTCCGCCAAGTCCTCGCATTCCACCGATCCCGCCGAGGCCACCGATGCCCCCCATTCCCATTCCACCGATGCCACTCATTCCCATTCCGCCGAATCCACCCGTGCCCATACCGCCCAGCCCGCCGGTCGTGCTACCCCCTAAACCAGTTCCTCCCGTCCCGCCGGTCCCTCCCGTGCTTGAGTTGTTAAACTGCGAGAGAACATTGGTTTTGCTGTATTCAACCAGGGCTACGCCCGAGACTCCCGGGCCTCCAAAACCACCAATCCCTCCCCCTGCCGAGGATGTAGGGGCGTTGGGGTTTACGCCGAATGGGCTTCGGTTGGTGGCAAGAGAAATGTTGCCTGTCGTGGTTCCAGCCCCCATTTGAGCAAAACTCCACTGAGGTAAAACGACTGATAAGGCTAACGACGCGAGGGCCAAAGGGGCAGTGCGTTTCATAGGAACGGTTCCTTGGAAAGGGGGCGATCCAAATAAGCGGGTTTGTTCATTATCGCTCGTTATCCCTCCTGATGACAATAGGCTGGGGAGGAGCAACGTAGCGAATTTCTCGGATGCTAGTTGTGTATCGAAAATTCGACTTGCAAGCAGGAACTCGGTGTCGAACTTCCGGTCTAGTCTAGTTAGCTAACCCGCTTGCGACGTAAGAGTTGTGCGGAATCGGTAAACTGTGAGGGAAAGACTTTAGGTTGTGATTGCGTGGTATATTCTCACTCCTTCAACAAACCAACTTTTCGACCATAAGACCTCCATTTCCTCCCCCTCCCGAAGCATGACTCTCTACAAACTGACCAAAGTCACTTCCCTCGACGACGTTGCTTCCTTCCGCCAGCACCTCGCGCAGCTCGGAATCGTCATCGGGATCGACGACGAACTCCTCCCTGCCGCCGAATCTCCTTTGCTGCAACCGATCCTCTGGAAAGAACGGACCATCGGGAATCGGATCGCGATCCATCCGATGGAGGGCTGGGATGGAACGACCACCGGTGGAGTCACCGAGCCGATGATCCGGCGTTGGGAACGATTCGGTGAGAGTGGCGCCAAATTGATCTGGGGAGGGGAGGCGATGGCAGTTCGTTCCGATGGCCGAGCCAACCCCAATCAACTGATCCTCAACGCCGACAACGCCCCCTCGATCGAGACCCTGCGCAAAAAACTGATCGCATCGCACGAGTCCCTCTACGGGAACTCATCCGACCTCGTGATCGGGTTTCAGCTAACCCACTCAGGACGCTTCTGCAAACCGAACGACAAGAAGCGATGGGAGTCCCGGGTCGCTTACCGGCACCCACTCCTCGACCCTCGCTTCCAGGTAACGAACGATGACATGGTCTGGACCGATGCCGAACTAGAGGACCTGATCCAAGACTACGTCCGTGCCGCGGTTCTCGCTGAGCAAGCGGGAGCCGATTTCGTCGATATCAAAGCCTGTCACGGGTACCTGCTCCATGAATTCTTAAGCGCCTACTCGCGCCCAGGAGCCTACGGCGGAAGTTACGAGAATCGAACTCGATTGCTCTTCTCCATCATCCGGGGAGTACAGGTCGCTGCACCGAAGTTAGGGATCGGTGTCCGACTCAGCGCCTACGATACGGTCCCCTACCAACCGAACCCTGAAACTTCGGTCGATGGGAAGCAAGGTCAAGGGATGCCTACGCCGTTTGCAAACCATCTTCCCTATCGCTATGGGTTTGGACTCGATCACGAAGATCCCTTGAAGGCAGATCTTCGCGAGACCCATCGGCTTCTTGCCGATCTAGAATCCCTCGGAGTCTATCTGATCAATTTGACAGCCGGGAGTCCTTACTACACCCCCCATATTCAGCGTCCCGCAAGCTATCCACCTTCCGACGGTTATCAACCTCACGAAGATCCCCTCATCTCGGTCTCGAAGCAGCTTCGAGCCACGCAAGAACTCAAGGAACAGCACCCCAATCAGCTGATCGTAGGAACGGGCTACTCCTATCTGCAGGAGTTTTTACCCTTGGTCGCGCAGCATCAAGTTGCCAAGGGGTACGTCGACTTTGTCGGCATCGGTCGAGGAGTCCTCTCGTATCCGCGCCAATTGGTCGACGCTGTCTTGGAAGGGAAGAGCGAGCGGAAACTGATCTGCCGAACCTTCTCCGATTGCACCACAGCCCCCCGCAACGGCCTAGCCTCCGGCTGCTACCCACTCGACGCTTACTATAAGAAGTCAGAAAACGCGAAGAAGCTTAAGGAGATTAAGAAGTGAGGTGTAAGGTGTAAGGTGTAAGGTGTAAGGTGTAAGGGCGTCGCGAAGCGACGGCGCATAGTAGTGGTAGGGCGTGAGCCCTCTGGTGACGGCCTCGGTCATAAGGATTCGTCGCGCGCTGGATCTCCGCTCCCCTCGCCCCGCTTCGGGGAGAGGGGCCGGGGGTGAGGGGTAGAAGTGAGATCTAACTAAGCCATTGTTTACTAAGCCGCTTC
>CAYMXM010000628.1:0-3080 GCA_964394065.1 uncultured Pirellula sp.
CTTCGTGCCTCAGGGACGTGCCACCCGACGCCTGAGATATTCCCGACAAGGGTTATGTACACTCGCAGCGCTGTCCCTCGCTTACGCCACGGGTTGTGATTTTCGGGCCTCGCTTGCGCGTCGGCCGCGTTGGCGGGTCCCAACCTCTGCCACCTTGGGGGCCCCCCAAGGTAACATACCCATAAATCTTTGATATATCAGATATTCCTTGAAGGCATTGGCTGAACCGAGGGAATGGGGTAAGATTAGAGCACTTCGAAAGAAGTAGGCCTCACTTTGCAGATTTCGGGCGTGACTGCAGGGTGGGGCTTTTTTTATGCGCCGACCGGAAGGATCGGCGCGGCTGTGAAGCATTTTTGCTCTTTGCGTTTCCCCTCTTTCAAACTTCCCCCTTCTAACTTCAAACTTCCCCCCGATCCCTTATACTAGCTGGGTCTTCTCACGAATTTGCATGGATCGCATCTATGTCGCAAAGCCCCAATCCTAGTAGTCGTCCCCAAGCCAGCTCGGGAGCCTCCGTCAGCGACCGAACTTCGAAGCAGCGTCGGCTCGGAGAGATCCTAGCCCGTTCTTCTGGAGCTTGGGGGGACCGGTCCGACCGGCAAAAGGGAATTGCAGATCAAGTTCTGTCCCGCTCCAAAGTGATGCAGCGCCGCAATTTCCAGTCGGTATCCCGCCAAGACCTGGAGTTGATGACCTATCTCTACGACTCCGCTTTTTTGGAAGGACTTGCTCTCCCGCTAGCCGAGTCTTATGGATTGTCGTTTCGATTGAGTTCCCGGATGACGCGCGCTGGGGGGAAGACGACTCGAACGACCTACCCTTCCGCTCCGGGGCGTCCGAGCCGCACGCACTACGAGATCGCTCTTTCGACTACATTGCTCTTTCAGTCGTTTCGAGAGAGTGACGACCGCATTCGAGTTTGCGGTTACGACTGTCCGGATCGATTGACCGCCATGCAGCGGATCGTCGAGCACGAACTGATTCATTTGTGCGAGATGCTGGTTTGGATTCAAAGCGATTGCGCGGCGAACCGATTTCAAACGATTGCGAGAAACCTGTTCGGGCACACCGAGCACAGGCACGAGTTGATCACCCAGCAGGAGCGAGCTCTCAAAGACTTCAACATCCGGGCCGGGAGTCGAGTTGCATTTCGATTCGAAGGAAAAACCCTCGTCGGAATCGTGAATAGGATTACTCGGCGAGCAACGATTCTGGTAGAAGATAGTCGTGGGGAGCGATTCAGTGACGGTCGCCGTTACTTGAAATACTACGTTCCCATCCAGCAACTACGACCAATCCCTTGATCTACGCACATGAGACACCTGACGGATATCGACTCCAAAGCGAAGGCCGAAGCATTCGTTGCCTATCTTCTCACCAAGGGAATCTCGACCCACGTCGAACCTGAAAACGTCAGTGCCGAGGCGTCGACTTACGGGGCCGAACGCTGGTCGGTTTGGATCCGGGACGAAGATCGCATCGGGGAAGCGAAGACCGAACTTCAACACTTCCTAAGCAACCCTAGCGACGAACGGTATCGATCCGCGATCCAGGAGGCTCGTGCGATCGTTGTGAAGCAAAGGGAAGAACAGAAGCAAAGGGAGAAGAACATTCACAAGGTCCGTACCTCTTCTTCGATCGCTGGAGCCTACGGCGGCAAACTCCCTCCACTCACCCTCCTTTTGATCATCGTCTGCGTTGTGACTGGGCTTATCACGCAGTTCTCGCGACCGGACAAAGGGAACGACATCGGGATCTTTGCCGTCCGCGAACTAACCTTCGTCGACATGGAAAAATACAGGGAAACGAGCGACCCTGCTTACTCTCTCAAGAAGCTTGAGCTCTGGCGGATTATCACCCCCGCCTTCTTGCACGGAGGGGCGATTCACCTCCTCCTCAACATGTTCTCCCTCGCCTCTTTGGGACGCATCGCCGAGAGAATGGAGGGACTTGGGCGCTACGCGTTGATTCTCCTCATTTGTGGGATAGGAGCCCACTTGTTGCAAGGTTTGATGCCCTTGAAGTTCTGGGGGGGACCCAACTTTGTGGGGATCTCAGGAGTGGTCCTGGGGCTTTTCGGCTATATGGCGGTCAAGTCGAAATTGAAACCGAATTTGGGTTTCTTCTTCCCGCCGAGCGCTTACCTCATGGTCGCGGTCCTGGTGGGATTTGGGTTCATGAGCCAATCCGGACTCGGCTTGGCCAACATGGCCCACCTCGGTGGATTGCTAACTGGAGCCCTCTTGGGCGTCGTGATGAATAAATAACCATCAAGCCTCCTCTTGAGTTATACTTCTCCTCCGTTCGACAACGAAAACGTGTCGAGAACAGTCCTCCCATTTCTCTGAGGTTAGAATGAGCGACGTCCCTGGATCGATGGAACAAGAAGCCGAGCTTTTTCGAAATCGCTACGCGGCGGTCAAAGAGCAAATCGGTCGGGTGATCGTCGGTCACGAGGATATCGTCAACGGTGTTCTCACGGCGATGTTCGTCGGAGGACACTGTTTGCTCGAAGGGGTTCCTGGGCTCGGGAAGACGATGCTGATCAAGACCCTTTCAGAAACCCTCTCTCTCGATTTCAACCGAATCCAGTTCACTCCCGATTTGATGCCTTCCGATATCCTCGGAACGAACATGATCGTCGAGAACGATGGAAGACGCGAATTTCAGTTCCAGCGCGGCCCGATCTTCACGCAGATCTGTCTTGCAGACGAAATCAACCGGGCTACTCCAAAAACGCAATCCGCGCTTCTCGAAACGATGCAGGAAGGAACGGTGACGGTCGCGGGCCATCGCTACGAACTTCAGAAGCCATTCTTTGTTCTCGCGACCCAGAACCCGATCGAGCAAGAAGGAACCTATCCACTCCCGGAAGCTCAACTCGACCGATTTCTTTTCAAGCTAGTCGTCGGGTATTCAACGCGCGAGGAGTTGAACACGATCATCGATCGAACGACTCGAGGTGAAATCATCCGACCGGAAAAGGTAATGGATGGTGAAGAGATCCTCCGATGGCAGAAGCTCGTGCGGCAGGTGGTCCTAGCGAAGCACGTCCAAGACTACGCCGCTCGCTTGGT
>CAYMXM010000629.1:0-3073 GCA_964394065.1 uncultured Pirellula sp.
GTCTGGATGGGGCTTGTCCCCACCAGACACCGCTTTGGCGTCCTAGCACGCACTGCGCTTTAGAGTTCTGCTCCCCTCGCCCCGCTTCGGGGAGAGGGGCTGGGGGTGAGGGGTAGAAGTGTTGGAAATCATAGCCAAGTTCGCTCCCTCCTTTGGAGTAGAAAGAGCGCTTGGGACGTCCCGCTGTTAGAACGCTATAGCGGTGTCTGGATCTACTTCTTGATCTGGAAATCTAAGGTAGATTGGCCGAATTTTCGGGCGTTCATGTCTTCGATCGTCAAGCGGAGCTTGTAGTTGCCTGGAGCGATCTGTTGCGGCATGAAGATTTTGTAGACGATGAAGTAATCGCGGCGATGATTCTCGCAAAAGTCCGGCTCCATCGGTAGGATCTGTTCGCTCACACGGTTTCCATTTCCGTCGACGATCTCGTAGCTCCCTTGCAATTGCGTTTCGAATCCACCTCGAACCGGCTTCGCAGCAACATTTTCAATCTCGCAGTAAAGCAAAACCTCTTGGTCTTGGACGAACTGGTAGCGAGGAAACTTGGTCACGACACCGTAGCGTTCTACATCGGTGCAGAAGGAGGTGGAGCGAACTTCTAGATTGCTCACAGCGGCCAAGTAGTTCGACGCTTGACGCTGACTGTTCATCACCAAGCTCAGGTGACGCGAACGAACCGGCATCGCGTCGGGATTGCTTAGTTCGAACAGCGCTTGCATCTGATGCTGCATGTAAAGATTCTCCAGCTCGGACATTCCGGAGATGGGTTTGAGGGCATCTTCGAGTCTTCTGGACGAAACCAACAATAGGCGGTAGGCGATTTCTCGATGCAAACGAAGGTTTTCATCTTCCGCTGGAGCGTCTTTTAACTGCGACTCCAGTTGCTGAATCGCTTGGCTAAGCGTTTGATTCCATGTGCTTCCGTTTCGGACCGAATCCAACGATTCAGCGGAGAGGGATTCGTTGCTATCGATCCCTTCAATCTTCGGACTCAGCGGAGAAGAGGCAGAGGCAAGGAGAACTTCGCTTTTCAATGGATCGGAAGGTGGTATCACTCCTTTGTTGGAGACGACTTCGATGCTCCCTTTATCTTCACTCGGAGAAGAGTCATGATCTTGCGTCGTTTGCAACTGTTTTCGGAGGAAGTCTCGATACGGAGCTGGCAGGCCTGCGAGGGCTCCTTCCAGATCGATCTCCTCTTCCCCTACGTCGATGACGTTCAACGCATCGGAATCGCTGACTTGTGCGGTAACCTTCTCAGTCTCTTTTTTTTCAGTCTCTTTTTTTTCGGAGCTCGCCGCCGAATCTGTCGCTTCTTCTTGAATGGGTTCGGCAGCAGTTACAGCCCCCTCTGCTTCGTCGTGATCCGAGAGGCTTGCTCGAACAGGTCCTTTCGAGACGGGGGGAGGAGTTTGGGGTGCGGCAGGAGGAGGTGATGGGGGAGTTGGTGCCGAAGCTGCTTCAGGTTTTGCCGCCGCGGAGCTTTCGGTGGCAGGAGGCGCAGCGGTTTCAGCTGCTCGATGTCTTGCGTATGGGGATGGACGTGGAACCAGTGACGAAGTGGGGGGAGACGAGGGGATCGACCAATCGTCATCGCTTGCAAAGGAGTTAGCCCCCTCCCCGCGACGCCATCCGAGCCCTTGGCAACCGATTGCGCCGATGCAAATTGGAACGATCAACAAGCTAACCAGAAGTCGCTTGCGTCGCTTAGATGCTCTTAGATCGCCGGAATGAGCACATGGATCAAATTGCGAGGGGTGCACAGTCGATTGCTCCGAAGAGTAGGTTCAAGTTGGATGGGAAGAAACCGAAGTAAAAAGGTTTCTTCTTAACCTTGCGCTGCTACAACATCGAGGTCGCATCGTTCGCCGTTGGATTCAGCCTGGGAAGGTTCATCACCTGCGAGGACCTCGTAAGCGAGGGACAAGTAGTCGTCGGCCCCATGGCTGTTTGGTGCGTATTCAAAAATGCTTTGACCAAAGCTGGGAGCTTCAGCCAATCGAATGTTGCGGCGAATCTTGGTCTTAAAGAATCTCGCCGATGCCCAGACCGGGCTTTGCGAAGCGTTGAGCTGAAGAAACTCTTCCACATCCCGGCTCACTTCAGCGGCTAACCGAGTGCTCGACTCGTACATGCAGAGAACGATTCCCTCTAGATGAAGGGTTGGATTGAGACGCTTGGCAACGATCTCAATCGTTCGAAGGAGCTTGCTCAGGCCATGAAGTGCGAGGAAGTGTGGTTGGAGGGGGAGGAAGACCTCATCGGCGGCCGTGAGTGCATTGAGGGTGAGGACACCGAGAGAAGGAGGACAATCGATGATAGTGAAATCGAAGTCTTCTTCGTCGAGGTCCATCTTATCCTTGAGGATTACTTCCCGCCCCACTTCGCCTGCCAGTTCCATTTCGGCGGCGGCAAGGTCAAGATTGGCGGGGATGACGGCTAGGTTTGGACTGATCCACCTTCTCGCATGGCCTAGCATCGCATCGCCGCAGAGTATGTCGTAAACGCTCGTTTCTTGTTCCATCGCGGTGACTCCCAGATGGAGCGAAGCGTGGGCTTGAGGATCGAGGTCTAGAACGCTCACACGTTTGCCACACTGAGCAAGTCCAGCGGCGAGGTTAACGGTGGTCGTAGTCTTTCCTACACCACCTTTTTGATTGATTACGGCGATTTTTCGCATGAGATACATCCTTGTCGTCTTGGGTCAGGCAACGAACGGGGCACGGAACGGTAGCAAAATGATGTGAAAGGAATCCAGAGCAATTTAAGCGTGGCATGGGAGCGGACGCAAAGCGTCCCCCCATCACAACCCGTGGCGTAAGCGAGGCCCGAAAATCACAACCCGTGGCGTAAGCGAGGGACAGCGTCGCGAGTGCACGTAGACCTTGTCGGGAATATCTCAGGCGTTGGGTGGCACGTCCCTGAGGAACGAAGGGCGTGATGTTTTGAGGCTATTCCCAATGTTCCGAGAAGTCCTCCACGCCCATCGCTTCGCTCTGAGCGTGCCACCCTTGCACTGGTCCTTTACCACCGAATAGGCGGGGCGGAGCCGCCAACTTGGCCAATGTTACTA
>CAYMXM010000630.1:0-3069 GCA_964394065.1 uncultured Pirellula sp.
TTCCAAACCAAGATCATCGCTTTGCGATTCAACGATCTGAAACCTACTTTAACAGTCGTGCGCCAGGCCACCCTCAGTCCCTCTTCCCTAAAAGGGGCGAGGGGAGCCGGAGACCTAAAAGCGCGGCGCGTTTTAGGGCGTCAAAGCGGCGTCCTACGGGAGCGAGCCCCGGTCGGACGGAAGAGCGATCTTGCTGAGGATGGGATGATTTACTCGATAGTGGGTTTTTAACTTGGTCATTCCTTGTTGAATCCAGCTTCGAAGGGTGAGCGGATTATGAATTACCCCACGAAAGCCTCGTTCCAAGGCCCATCGCAACGCGATCCGCCCAGAGGGTGACCAGTCCCAGAGGAGAAAAATGGGAGGGTTGTCCCTTGGGAAGAGATCCTCGATGTTTTCCGGTGCGCTGGAGGGAGAATTGCTTTTCAACAGCCAAGCCCCCCTGGAGACGATCGCGAGATCTGCTTCTTCGAAAGAGGTAGCCTCCGGCCATGGAGCGTGGCTTTCCCAGCGTACTTCTGGAGGAGGGATTTTCTCGGTACGTGAGAAGGCTCCTCTTTCTCGGAAATACTGGACCTGTTGCTGTATCAGGCACTCTTGCCAGGGATCGAGTCCGACGAGCAGCCAGTTCTGCGTCGGTATGGGAGCGTGGGAAACTCTCATGTGGGGGCCGGGAGTAGCGAAAGGAGAGCGGTCGAATCGGGAGCCAACCTCAGAGTAATCTTTTCGCATCGGGCGGGTAGGAGAACGGTGCTGGCGCGAGGGAGGTCCATATCCCCCCCCTTCCACACTAATTCCCCTTGGCCGAGAGGGAGGGTTAGAAGGCTCGCTCGCCCCGAGGGAATCTCTAAAGGCTTGGTAGTGCTCGATTCCAGGAGAGTGAATTTGTCGCAGCAGACCAATTCGTTCCAGCCATCCGCTCGAGCTTTCTTGGTGGCGAAGTTCACCGGCCCTCGACTGAAATCGATCACCTCCATCGCCTGTTGGAGATGAAGCTCTCGCGGTTTCCCGTTTTGGTCGACTCGGTTCCAATCGAACAGGCGAAAGGTGCAATCGCTGGCTTGTTGAATCTCGGCGACGAGAAGTCCTGCTCCGAGGGCGTGGAGCGTCCCCGCTGGAATAAAAACGCAATCTCCCGGTCGCGGATAAAGAACGTGCAAACATTCCTCGGTCGTCCCTGCCGCAACGGCATCGGACAACTCCTGAAAGCCAATACCAGGAAGAAGTCCAGCATAGAGTTTTGCACCAGGTTCGGCGTCGATGACATACCAAGCTTCCGTTTTCCCACGATCAGGGACCGGCATCTTGGCCCCGTACGCATCGTCGGGGTGGACTTGAACGCTGAGGACGCGCTGGCAATCGAGATACTTCAGGAGGAGGGGAAAGCGCTCGTCAGGGGCCGTATAACCCAGAATATCCTCAGAAAAGGATTCGAGGAGTTCTCGAAGCGTTTTCCCTTGAAACGGTCCTTCGGAGACGACCGATTCCGCCTCGCGGTGGTCGACAACCTCCCAACTCTCGGCCCAAGCCCCATTTTGGTCCCCTTTTTTCCCGAGTTGTTGGACTAGTCGGCTCCCTCCCCATAGGTAAGAGCGAAGAATTGGAGAGAATAACAACGGATGATCTGGTGAAAACATGGATTGCCAAAAGTCTCAGGGCGAACAAAGCTAGTGTGACCCCTATGTTATCGGAGAGTTGATCGATGCTGAAAAGCACCCAAGCCCTAAAGAAATCTGACGACCTGTTCGAAAAAAGCTCGATGAGTTTTGGAGAGCATCTCGAAGAATTGCGCCAAACGCTCATCAAGGCGTCGTTCTGGCTTATCGGTGGGCTTTTGGTGGGAATCCCCTCGGCAACGACCGTCGTCGCGTATTTCCAGCGTCCTTTGGAACTAGCTCTCAACGATTTCTATCGAGACGAGAGCATCCATGCCATGGAGAAGGGAACGGGGACGACGATTACTTCCAATCTGAAAACTTGGATGGTCGATAACAAGCATCAGACAGAGGTTATTTATATCGACCGGGAGATGGTCCAGTATTTGGCGAATGGGACGATGCCGGCTCCCTCTGCAGCCTCTACCTCAGCCGAACCCACCGAAGAAGCAAATTCTCTTGAGGAAAAGGGTGCTACACCTTCGCTGGCGACCGACCGGATGCCATCTCCGGATGTGTTAACTCCGATCCGGACCTTTCGGGAAATCAAATCCCAGGCCGAGACCTTCCAAATGGAAGAGGGGATGATGATCTGGTTCAAAGCGGCGTTGGTCGTGGCGTTCCTGGTCGCGAGTCCTGGAATCTTTTATCACATTTGGGGATTTGTGGCAGCGGGGCTGTATCCTCATGAACGTCGCTATGTTTATTTCTTTCTCCCCTCCGCCGTCGGTCTTTTTTGGCTCGGAGCCCTCTTCGCCTTTTTCGTCGTCTTCCGGTTTGTCATTTCGTTTTTGCTGAACTTCAATTCGATGATGGGGGTTGGAACGACACCTCGACTCGAGGCCTACATGTCGTTTGCACTCATGCTTCCGCTCGCCTTTGGGATTTCTTTTCAACTCCCCCTGGTCATGTTGATCGTTGAGAGGCTGGGGATCGTCACGATCAAGCAGTACTTGGCCCAATGGCGAATGGCGATTTTCGTCATCGCGGTCGCTTCGATGGTATTAACCCCCAGCCCCGACGCCACGACGATGCTTGCGATGGCGTTGCCACTGATCTTTTTGTATTTCCTCGGGATCGGGCTCTGCCAATTCCTCCCCCGCCCGAATTTGCTGGCCGGGGGAGCGAGCGATCCTCGGTAATAAGATTCAAAATCGAGGCTCGGACGACTTGCGATAAAAGACTTTAGACTTTGGGCTTTAGATCTTAGGAAGAGCCTAAGGCAGGGCCGAAAATCCCAACCCGTGGCGTAAGCGAGGGACAGCGCTGGCAACCAAGCCTCCATCCCAGGTCTCACAACACGCCCTTCGTGCCTCAGGGACGTGCCACCCGACGCCTGATATATTTCGATAAGGAACCGTCCTGAAATAACTTCCCGATTTGAACGGGCTTAGAGATCGCGGCGCACTTAAGA
>CAYMXM010000631.1:0-3067 GCA_964394065.1 uncultured Pirellula sp.
TTCAAATCCGATTCTTGCCTGACTTACCCAAATTACGATCTTTTCATCAGGCCAGCCTTGACCTACGGTCAAGACTAAGAAGGCTCTTCTTCCTCCTCAAGCCTCACCCCTCAAGCCTGATTAGAGATTCGTTCGATTCGTGGTTCTTCCCCCAGTTCATTTTCAGAGCCTGTTAAAATAGGGGAGCTTGCATGACAGGAATGGCGGGGGGATCGGTTGGGTGCCGACAGTATTAGCAGGCACAACCCTTAAATTCGCTACGCAGTCCCCAGGCGGGTTGGTAGGAAAAAGTTCCTTTCCGAGAGAAAACTAGGGGAATCTTTTTTCTGGACTATTATCGAAACAGATAGCGGCTGTCTCACCCGACCGAAGAATCTCCATGGCTAAACCGACTCGAAGACCCTTCCGAAGACTCACTCTCGAAGTGCTCGAAACGCGCCGAGTCCTCGCCGCGTTGCCGTTCGGTGCCGAACCGAAGGATACGGGGGAGTTCATGCTCGGGAGAATCGCGGTCACTCCGGTCCTCCTCGAAAGCGATGGCTCGATCGACCCCAACCTGGAGAATTGGACTCCCCAACTGGTCGACGAGGTGATGAACAAGATCGAGGTGGGGCTCCAATGGTGGGTCGATCTTCTCGCGACCCAGTCGTCGGTCCACACGCTGGAATGGGTGATCGACCGAACCTTCGTCGATAACCGATTGCCGACTCCTTGGGAGCCGATTTACCGAGTCTCGAATGCTTACAATCAGTGGGTCGACAAATTTTTAGACGACATCGGTTATCGAAACACCCCGAGCATGGAGGCCAATATTCGGGAGTTCAATCATGCTCAACGGGATAAATTGAACACCGATTGGGCTTTTACGATCTTCGTCGTCAATTCCACCAATGACACGGACGATAGTTTTGCGACCGGCGGTTCCTTCTCCCGCGCCTTCGCCTTCGCCGGCGGACTATTCCAAGTCGTCCCATCGGGCCGTCCTGCATCCACGTTCACTCACGAAACAGGACACATGTTTTGGGCTCGGGATGAGTACACTGGGAGTGGGAACTACACCCAACGTCGAGGGTACTACGATGCCCAAAACACCAATGCGATGGACTTGAACCCCGACCCGCACTTCGTGCAAGAACCAAGCATCATGTCGAGCGGGATGGCGCTTGAGATGGCTTTTAACAATCATATCACCTCGGCTGCAACCCTCGCGCAGATCGGCTGGCGAGACTCCGACGGGAATGGCATCTTCGATGTCCTCGATGTTCCTTTGGCCCTCGAAGGTACCGGCCAAACTTCCGACGACGGACTCTTCTATCGATTCACAGGATTTGCCTCGGCGCAAACCCTTCCGAATCGAAACTCCTCGGGATCCCAAAACGACATCACGTTGAATCGAGTCGATCGGATCGAGTATCGGATCAACGGCGGAAACTGGTTTACGATCGCAACCCCGGGAACTTACACCGCGAACCTAAACCTGAACATCCCGCTGACTGAATCGAGCGGCACGATCGAGATTCGAGCGGTCGAAGGGAAGCTGGGGATTACGAGCAACATTTTCGAAGGACGCATCGATCCCCGCCCCGACTTCACCTATCTCTCCGGCATCAATGGTTTCGTTTGGGAAGATAAGAACCAAGACGGAACCTGGAACACCGGGGAACGAGGATTGGGAGGGGCGACGTTGACCTTGGTCGACACCTCCGGCGAACCTCTTCAGCTACAGCAAACGGTCGAGCCCGATGACTTCCCGATCGGTCAGCTCCCGACCGTCATCCACGAGGATAACGTACGAATCGATGCAGTCGGGATCGACACCAACGGATCTGTTTACGTGAGCACCCACGCGACCGCGTCAACCGGGACGAAGATCTTTACTACGGCGACAGCGATCGGTGGGGGGCGAGATTCCTTCGGTGGGAATGAGCAGCAACTTCGGGCGAGATTCGCCTCCCCGACGAATTATGTGGCGTTGGATTTTATCGCGGCCACTCCGAACGCCGATGTTCGCCTAGAAGCGTTCGATATCGATGGCAACCTCCTGAAAAGGGCCGAGCGAAAAGGGCTCGCGACTGGAACGCGAGTTACCTTGTCGGTCGGTTCGACCGAAACCAACATCGCTTACATCCTCGCGCGAGGGTTCGATGGTTCCAGGACCCGATTGGATAACCTCGTCTATGGAGCCAACAATTCGACCCGTTCCTTGTCGGATGGCAGGTTCTCCTTCCCCTATCTCCCCGGAGGAGCCTACGAAATCGAGGTAGCTCCTCCGAATACCAGTTTCGAGCCTTCCGGTGGAGCGACGACATTCACCGTTTCTCTGACGTCGACCGGTTTAACGACCGATAGCGATTTTGGACTCTACCAATTGCCGAGCCCGTGGCGCAACGAGAGCTTTCCCGAAGACATCGATGGAGATGGGGGAATCTCCCCGATGGATGTTCTCTTTCTCGTCAACGAGATCAATCGGAATGGTAGCCGTCCGTTGACGGAAGCCGATCTCCTAGAGGATATGTTTCTGGACCCAGATGGAGATCGCTATCTCGGGCCTTTAGATGTCTTGCAGGTGGTAAACTACATCAATACCCACGGAGTCGTCGGTGGTCCTGGAGGGGAAGGAGGCTCTGAGACTTTGATCGAATCGACCGCGGATTCTCCTTTGCGTGGTCCGGGCGTCTCGCCCGGAGCACGAATTGATCCGCTGGTGACAGATGATTTAGAAGTTTTCCAACCGGAGTCCGAGAACCAAGATTTTGAACTTTTGGTGGATCTTCTATCCCTAGAGGAATGGCGGAAGAAGTTAGAAGTCGGGGGGTGAGGTAGGGTGGCCTAATGAAAAGTTCGTAATATGGATAAATCAGGCAGGGATTGGATTTAAGAACCACTACGAAACTCCGTAGGTCTGTGAATCGCAAGTTCCGACCCGTCTCCCAGTTCCCCACCGAATTTATTCGGTGGAAGCAAGGATCAGTGCACAGAGTTGGTGTTGACGCGAGTTTACGAGCGTCCGGATTTATTCCTTGTTAACCGCAGGGGACGCGGAGGTTCGCAGAGGAGAACTCGAGGA
>CAYMXM010000632.1:0-3060 GCA_964394065.1 uncultured Pirellula sp.
TGAGGCACGAAGGGCGTGCTGTGAGACCTTGGGTGGATGCCTGGTTGCCAGCGCTGTCCCTCGCTTACGCCACGGGTTATGATTTTCGACCCTCCCCAAAGGGGAGGGTTACATCAGTTCTTTACACCTACCGTTACTTCGGTGCAACAAATTGTTCGTAGAATTCCTCTTCGGTTAATACTGCTACGCCGAGCGATTTTGCTTTTTCTAATTTGCTACCAGCCGCTTCCCCCGCGACGAGGAAGTCGGTCTTCTTTGAAACGCTGCTCGATGCTTTCCCCCCCAATCGCTCGATCAACCTTTCGATCTCGTCGCGAGAGTAGCGACTCAGAGAACCGGTTACGACGAGTGTCTTTCCCGCCAGGGCTCCGGCAGCGTCCACCCGATCCTCCTCCGATGTTTCGAGGGAAACTCCTGCACCGCGTAGTTGCTCAATCATCTCAAGCCCTTCGGGACTATGAAGATACTCATAGACGCTCTTGGCGATGATAGGGCCGATCTCGTTCGTACTGCTCAGCGTCTCTAAATCCGCTTCGAGCAATCGATCGATCGAGCCAAACTTGCGCGCTAACACCTGCGCGACCCGTTGGCCGACATGGCGAATCGAGATGGCGTTCATAACGCGGCTAAGTCCACGCTTCTTGCTCGCTTCGATTCCTTGGAGCAAGTTTTCCGCCGAGCGTTTCCCCATCCGTTCCAGGGTGAGGAGTCGTTCGAGCGTCAGACCGTATAGATCACCCAAGTTGGTCACCATCTCGGTGTCCACGAGTTGGTTCACGAGTTTGTCCCCCAATCCTTCGATGTCCATGCAATCGCGCGTCGCAAAGTAACGGAGGCGCTGCCGCCATTGCGCGGGACACTGCTTCGACACACATCGTATGTAGACACCTTGAGGATCTTTAACGAGGAGGGAATCGCATTCGGGGCAGTGGGTCGGAAACGTATAGGGTAACAAATCCGTTTCGCGGCGATGCCGTTCCGTTCTGACGATATGCGGGATGATCTTTCCCGCTTTCTCGACCACGACCCAGTCCCCGACCCGAATGTCCTTTCGTTCGATCTCTTCAGCATTGTGGAGGGAAGCTCTCGAAACCGTGGTCCCTGCGAGCTGCACCGGCTCCAGTTCGGCCACCGGAGTCACGGTCCCCGTTTTGCCAACTTGCGTTTTGATATCGAGCAATTTCGTAGTCGCTTCGTACTTCTCGATCTTGTAGGCGATCGCCCATCGAGGGAACTTCGAAGTCGTTCCAAGGGTTTCGCGTTGCTCGAGCGAGTTCACCTTGATCACGATCCCATCGACTTCGAAATCGAGATCGTGCAAATTGGCGACGATCGCATTGCAGTGAGCGATCAGTGAATCCTTATCCCGAAAGAGCTGTACGTTCGGTGTGATAGGGATTCCAAGCTCTTTGACTTTCAGCAGAAAAGCCATGTGCTCCCGTTCTTGAATTCCGTCGCAGTATCCGATCCCGTGACAGAGAAATCGGAGTCGGCGTTGCGCGCACAATCGAGAATCCAAAAGTCGAATGGAGCCCGCGGTGACGTTGCGAGTGTTCTTGAACTCTGCTTCGCCGGCTGCAACGCGTGCTTCATTGATCACGACCAAGTCGGAGTTGCGCATGTAAACCTCACCCCGCACCTCAAGAACATTGGGGATTGGGGAACCTTGAAGCCGTTGGGGAAGCCCCCGAATCGTTCGAATATTGTGGGTGATATCATCCCCTACTTCTCCATTCCCTCGCGTCACTGCTTGTACGAGAACTCCCGACTCATAACGAATCGATGCAGCGACCCCGTCGATTTTCAATTCGACAACCCAAGCAACCTCTTCTCCAGGAAGTAGTTTTTCCGTTCGCAGCAGAAACTCCCGCAGTTCTCCTTCGGTGTAGGTGTTCTCGATCGATCGCATCGGAACGCGGTGAACGACCTGCGTCAGTCCCTCGATCGGTTGATCTCCTAGTCGCTTGGTCGGACTGTCGGGGCTCGCGAGGCTCGGGTGAGCCAACTCTAAGTCCTGCAGTTCTTTTAGAAGAAGATCGTATTCAAGGTCCGTAATCGTGGGAGCAGCTAGCGTGTAGTAATTGTGATCATGTTCGCGAATGAGATTGCTTAGTTCCGCGATTCGCTCGGGTGCCGAAGGGGCGTTCATGAAGCTAGCTCCTCAGCATGGTTTGGTGCATCCGCGACGAATCGATATCCTGCATCCCGAACGGTGAGGAAGTGCTTCGGTTTTCCCGGGTCGACCTCAAATATTTTCCTCAGACGAAGCATGAACTGATCCACGCTCCGCGTCTGCATATCTCCCGACATGTCCCATACCTCGGTAAGAAGTTCTTGCCTACTGATCACGCGACCTTCGTTTTCGGCGAAGTAACGGAGAAGCTGCAGTTCTTTGTGGGTCATTTTTACTTCCTTGTCGTCGACTCGGACTTCGTAGGTCACGAAGTTGATCTCGGCGCGACCGAATGCAATTTCGGTCAACTTCACCTGGGGAAGCTCCATCGGCTTTGCGATCTGCTGAGGATAGAGCCGCAGCAGATTCTTCGTGCGGGCTAAGAGTTCATCAAGATCGAACGGTTTGGTCAAGTACTGGTTCGCGCCACATTCAAACCCTCGCGTTCGATCCTCCGAAAGGCTCCTGGCACTGAGGATGAGGACCGGAATGAGGATCTGTTCGGTTCGAAGTTTTTCACAAACGGCATAGCCACTCATTCCTGGGAGCATCAAGTCCAAAATGATCAAATCGAAAGAGCTGGCATCCGCCTGAACTAGTTTTAGGGCGGTCGGTCCATCCTCGACCAAGGACACGCGATACCCTTCCGCCTCCAAGTTGTACTTGACCAACGTACCGATGTGTTTTTCGTCTTCAACGACCAAAATATGCTTTCTGCTCTTCATCCCGAAGATTGTAGCAAAAGAAGAGAGAACCACGAATCGTACGAATCTTACGAATGAATGCGGAGCGAAGTCAGCAAAGGGGGCCGTGCGAGGGTGGCACGCTCAGAGCGAAGCGTCCCCCATCACAACCCGTGGCGTAAGCGAGGGACAGCGTCGCGAGTA
>CAYMXM010000633.1:0-3060 GCA_964394065.1 uncultured Pirellula sp.
CCAAAAGGGGCGAGGGGAGCGGAGTTCTAAAGCGCGGCGCGTTTTAGGGCGCCAAAGCGGCGTCCTACGGGGACGAGCCCGGTCGGACGGGAAAGCATTCAGAAGGATAAAAAAACGGACGCTCAAAAAACTATGTCGACACCAACCTTTTGTCAGGCTAGGCTCGCGCCCTGCCGTTACTCTTGATTTTCCTGCGAAAAAGGCCCCGGGCTTCCAGGTCGGAGGTTGGGAGGGTATAAACGTGGGCTTTTAGCTTTATTCCCTACTAACTTATTTGGATCCGAAAGGCCGTATTCGATGACGGAGTCGAACAAACCTGACGACGTGTTTGATATCGATCGCATCCGCAAATTGATCGAACTGATGAAGGAACACGAGCTCGGTGAAATCGATCTTCGTCAAGATGACCAGCGGATCCGACTTTGCGGGCTCGGACACGGCCAGCCGATCATTGCCAGCGGCATACCCGCAGCGGCTATGGCTCCCCCTCCCATGTCACCTCCACCAGCTCCTGCGACAGGTGCGCCTTTGACGGGGGGACCTGCGTCGGGGGCTCCTGCGGGGAATGCTGACGGACCTCACATCGCAATCATCAAATCTCCGATCGTCGGAACGTTCTACACGCGCCCTAACCCCAACGCGAAAAATTTCATCGACGTAGGAAGCAGTGTTCAACCCGATACGGTTGTTTGCATCATTGAAGCGATGAAAGTTTTCAATGAAATCCCCGCCGAGATCCGGGGCAAGATCGTCGAGGTTCTAGTCAAGAACGAAGAGGCTGTCGACTTCGGAAAGCCACTCTTCAAAGTCGATACTCGGGGCTAATCCTTCCAACTCTCTTAAACTACCCATGTTCAATCGTGTCCTCATCGCTAACCGTGGCGAGATCGCCTTACGGGTGATCCGAGCTTGCAAAGAAATGGGGATCGAAACCGTTGCGATCTTCAGCGAAGCCGACCGCGGTTCCCAATATTTAGAACTCGCCGATCAAGCCTTCTGTGTCGGCCCCCCTAAATCGATCGACAGCTATCTCCGATTCGAACGAGTCATCGCCGCCGCTGAAGCGAGCGGCGCCGATGCGATCCACCCGGGATACGGATTCCTTGCTGAAAACGCGCAATTCAACGAAGCGTGTCGCAGCTCCAATTTTGAATTCATCGGCCCTTCTCCAGAAGCGATGGAAAAGCTCGGCGATAAGAGCACCGCACGGGAAATGGCGATGGCCGCCAAGGTCCCTGTCGTCCCCGGTAGCGACGGTTTGCTCGAATCAGAAGCCGAAGCTCTCCAAGCGGCCAAGAAGATCGGGTTCCCGGTCTTGATCAAAGCAACCGCCGGTGGAGGTGGAAAGGGGATGCGCGTCGCAATGGACGAAGCCTCCCTCCAAACCTCGCTATCCCAAGCGCAAACCGAAGCGAAAGCTGCTTTCGGAAACGGAGGAGTCTACCTAGAGAAGTTCATCGATCGCCCTCGTCACGTCGAAGTGCAGGTGATCGCGGATCAACATGGAAACGTCGTTCACTTGCACGAACGAGATTGCTCGGTGCAACGACGCCATCAAAAGCTGGTTGAAGAGAGCCCTTCCCCACGCCTACCCGAAGAAACCCGCAAAGCGATGTGCGAGGCGGCGGTTCGCATGGTGAAGCAAGCCAACTATCACAATGCTGCCACCGTAGAGTTCATCGTCGATCAAAACGACAACTTCTATTTCATCGAAGTCAACGCACGGATCCAAGTCGAGCATCCGGTGTCGGAGCTGGTGACCGGGATCGACCTGATCCAGTCGCAAATTCGGGTCGCTGCCGGGGAGAAACTCCCTTTCTCGCAGAAAGATATTCGACCGAACGGAGCTGCGATCGAATGCCGTATCAACGCCGAGGATCCCGACCGGAATTTTCAACCTTGCCCAGGTCGGATCGAACAAATGTACTTCCCAGGTGGACTAGGAGTTCGGGTCGATTCCCATGTCCACGCAGGGTATGTCGTCCCTCCGTACTACGATTCCATGATTGCGAAGATCATCGTCCATCGAGCAACGCGCGATGAAGCGATCGAGTGCATGCTCCGAAGTTTGCACGAATTGAGAGTCACCGGAATCAAGACGACCGCACCTTTCCAACAGCTCGTATTGCGACAGCACGAGTTCGTCGAAGGAACGGTCGACACCAAATGGGTCGAACGAGAACTCCTGCCACGAATCAATCAATAGTCATTTTTCCTACCAACCTTTGGAGTTCCTCCCATGTGGGCAAAACAAGTCACCCCCGAAAAGCTTTCCAGTAGCGTGATCGCCGTCCCTCCTCTTGCGCGAAACGGTGACGGGGTGGTTTGCAAACAAGGGAACGCCAAGATCATTCAAACGATCGAAGCGGGGGGAGTTCATATTTTCTTGTACGGCGGGAACGCCGTCTTCTACCACATTCGCCCTTCGGAGTATGCGAATGTCCTCGCGGTTCTCGCCGAAAGCGCATCGGCATCAAGCTTGATGATTCCGTCGGTCGGCCCGACCTATGGAATCATGATGGATCAAGTTGCCCCGCTCCGAGATTTTGATTTTCCAACGGCGATGGTGTTGCCACAAAAAGAGATCGCAGACGAGAACGGGATCGCGACTGGGGTGCGACGTTTTGCAGAAGCGTATGGCAAACCAATCGTGCTATACCTCAAACACGATCGTTGGCTCAGCCCCTCGATCGTCGGCAAACTGACCGCCGATGGACTCGTTAGCTGGATCAAGTATGCCGTCGTGCGCGACAATCCATCCGAGGATAGTTACTTGAGAGAGGTTCTCGACGCGGTACCATCGAACATCGTGATCAGCGGAATTGGAGAGCAACCTGCGATCATCCATATGCGCGACTTCGGCGTGGCTGGCTTCACCAGCGGATGCGTCTGCGTTGCACCGAAGCTCAGCATGGACATGTTGCGAGCCATTCAAGCGAAGGACTACGACCGAGCGGAATCGATCCGGGAAACGTTCCGACCTTTGGAAGATCTTCGCAACGCGATCAACCCGATCCGAGTGTTGCATCATGCAGTAACCGCAAGTGGCATCGCCAACGC
>CAYMXM010000634.1:0-3059 GCA_964394065.1 uncultured Pirellula sp.
GCTTCGGGGAGAGGGGCTGGGGGTGAGGGGTTGAATCGCTAGAAACAAAAACCAAAGTTTATGCATCAATACAATCCTCGTACTCAGCGCAGCGGTACTCGTACTCGAATCTCGAGTACGAGTACGAAAAGAGAGGATCGGATAGAGACCGTGTACTTCACGCTCCCCTCCCCGATCCGCTTGAGCATCCCTGCCCTCGCCCCTTAAACCTTACTCCTTAAACCTTACTCCTGCTTCCTGAAGCCTGACCCCTGAAACCTGAAGCCTGAATATGACTACGATGGCCGAATCACTGGTGAACAGCGCAATGCGCCCATTGCGGCTGCGCCGTCGACCAGACTTGGAATCCAAACGTCATAAGTACCACGGGAAGGCTTATTGGGTCGTCAAGGAACCGGTTGGGTTGAACTACTTCCGTTTTCACGACGAGGAGTACGCTATCCTCAACATGCTCGACGGGGAAACCAGTCTGCAGGAGATCAAGGATCGGTTCCAAGCCGAGTTTGCTCCCCAGCGAATTTCCCTTCAAGATCTGCAGCAGTTCGTTGGAATGTTGCACCGAAGTGGGTTGGTGATCTCCCATGCAGGGGGACAAGGTCGACAGCTTCGACGGCGCGGAGATCAGAAGAAGAAAAAAGAACGCCTTGGAAAACTCGCGAACATCTTTGCGATTCGATTTCGAGGGATCGACCCCGAACGAATCCTCGATCGTCTTCTCCCATGGTTCGGTTGGCTCTTCACCACTTGGTGTTTGCTCCTCGTCCTCCTCTGTGGGCTCGCGGCGATTACCTTGGTCTTGGTCAACTATCAAGAGTTCAAAACCAAGCTCCCGACCTTTCAACAGTTCTTTTCCGCGAACAATTGGATTTGGCTCGGCATCACGATGGGCTGCGTGAAAGTCCTCCACGAATTCGGCCACGGCTTGAGTTGTAAGAAGTTTGGTGGAGAGTGCCATGAGATGGGGTTCATGTTCCTCGTCTTCACCCCCTGCCTCTATTGCAACGTTTCCGATTCCTGGATGTTGCCGAACAAATGGCAGCGGGTCTTCATCGGAGCGGCAGGAATCTACGTCGAGTTGATTCTCGCGACGATCGCCACGTTTTTATGGTGGTTCAGCGAAGATGGAATGTTCAACTTCTTATGTTTGAGCGTGATGTTCATCTGTTCGGTGAGCACGGTCGTGTTCAACGGGAATCCCCTGTTGCGGTTCGACGGTTATTTCATCACGATGGACTTGTTAGAGATCCCCAATCTCCGACAAAAGGCAAACGAAATTCTGAAGCGATGGTTTCAAAAGACCTGCTTGGGATTGGAGCTCCCCGAAAACCCCTTCTTGCCGACCAAGAATCGGTTTATGTTCGGTGCGTTTACCGTCGCATCCTCCATCTATCGTTGGGTGGTGGCGTTCGGAATCATCATGTTCCTCAACCAAGTCCTCAAACCCTACGGATTGCAATCGCTCGGTCGAGCCATCGCGGTCGCCGGTGTCGCGGGGATGATTGTGCCAGGTGTGATTGCCATTGTGAAGTTCTTCAAGACCCCAGGGAAAGCATCCAAAATGAAGCGAGCGAATATCATGATGAGCTTGCTGGTCGTCACCGCAGTTCTCTCCGTTTTCTGTTACTTTCCACTCCCCTTCCATGTCAATTGCTCGATCGAGACCCAGCCTCGCGATGGGATCGAGGTTCGAGGCATGGTCCCTGGAGAGTTCGTGAAGTGGTACAAGAAACCAGGAGATCGCGTCCAAGCCAACGAAGTCATCGGCGAATTGGCCAACATCGATCTGAAATTGCAATATGAAGAAGCGGTCAGTCGCGAGAAGGCAGCTCGATATCGAGCGAGTCAAACACGCCATCTCGCAAACCAGAGCGAGGCATTAAGGATTCAAGCGAACGAAGAGGAGAAAGCACTCATAACCGCAGAGGGAACGGTTCGGGAGTTAAAGACCAAACTCTCCCGCTTGCAAATTCGAAGCCCTATCGATGGATTTATCTTCCCCCCCCCTTACAAAACCGACAACAAAGCGGCGCAAGCGCAGGACCAATTGCCCGGTTGGACCGGAGATCCATTCGATCCCAAGAACTCCGATGCGGTCTTCCATGAAGGGGATTTGTTCTGCATCGTCGCCCCCACCAATGCCTTGGAAGGAGTCTTGGTCGTCGATCAGCACGATCGAGATTTGGTGCGAGTCGGGGATGAGGTGGAGGTTTTATTCGAAGCGGCCAAGCTCGAATCCTTCTATGGGACCATCGCTAGTTTTTCGCAATCGGAGATGAAAGAAACCTCGGCGAACCTCTCGACGCAAACCGGTGGTTCGTTGGATACCAAGACCGATGAAACCGGAAAAACCAAGCCGATCAGTACGTCCTACCAAGCCAAAGTTTATTTCGATGATGAGGAATTACCGGTTCGTTCCGGATATCGCGGAATGGCAAATGTCCATCTAGCGTGGCGTTCCCTAGGATGGCGATTATACCGTGTAGCGGCCAAGACCTTTAACTTTGATTTGTAGGGTATTTGCTTCACCCGAATCAAAAAAGTGCTACATTGATTCTGTTAGCTATTGAGCTAGAGATTCATGCGCCCAAGTAAAGATAGGAGTAGATAATGTCGACCGACGTGGACACACCAGAAACAACCGAACCAGCACGCCAACAAGCGAGACCCGTCTCCGTTCAAGTGAAGGATGACGACGCGATTGCCTGTTATGCAAACTTCTGCCGTGTTACCGGTTCCCCAGAAGAACTCATCGTGGACTTCGGGTTGAATCCGCAACCTGTAGGAGTTCCCACCGATCCGATCGCTGTCAAACAGCGAATCATTATGAACTTCTTCACCGCAAAGCGACTCCTCGCAGCCCTTCAAATGTCGGTACAACGCCACGAAGCCGTCTTCGGCGTCCTAGAAACCGACATCCAAAAACGCCTCAAGATTCAGCAGTAACTGGCATGGGCGTACCGCCTCTTTAGGCTATAGGTAAGGGGGTGGACGCGAAGCGTCCTCCATCACAACCCGTGGCGTAAGCGAGGGACAGCGCTGGCAACCACGCATCCATCCCA
>CAYMXM010000635.1:0-3057 GCA_964394065.1 uncultured Pirellula sp.
AGCCCTTCTCCCCCAAAGGGGGCGAAGGGAGCCGAAATCTTAAGTGCGCCGCGATTTCGAAGTCCGTTCAAATCGGGAAGTTGTTTCGGGACAGCTCCTAACCTACATCCCTCCTTTACCGAGCCCAACCTCGCTTATGAGAATTCCTTTCCTTCTCCTTCTGTTCCTCCCTTTCCAAACTCTCCTCGCCTCCGAAGTAATCGAAGCGGATGTCTGTGTCTATGGCGGGACGAGCGGCGGAGTGGTCGCGGCGGTTCAAGCTGCAAGGATGGGGAAGTCCGTAGTCTTGGTGGAGCCTAACCGGCATCTTGGGGGAATGACTTCGGGAGGACTCAGCGCAGTCGATATCGGTGACCCTAGAAGCGTCGGTGGAATCGCTCGCGAATACTTCACCGAGCTTGCTGCAACGGTCGGCATCCAATTGGCCTGGGACAAACCCTTTCGCGCGGCTGCAGGAGGGCCTGCTACCGGTGGAGCTTACGCGATCGAACCCCATCAAGCCGAACGAGTCTTCAACGAGATGGCTAAGAAGGCCGGAGTTCGTGTTTACTTCGACGCTCCCCTGGTCAAGGTGAAAAAAGTGGGGGCTCGGATCGTTGAGTTTGCAACGGAGGAAGGAGACCTGTTTCGAGCAAAGATGTTCGTTGATGCAACCTATGAAGGGGACTTGATGGCCAAGGCTGGGGTCTCCTACACATTGATGCGGGAAGGGAACGCCAAGTATGGCGAGAGCTACAACGGGATCTACTACGTCGAAAAATATCTTCCTCGAACGGGGCATTTGCAGCCTGGCCCCAATGGTCGCGTGAAAGGTGGGCAAGGTGTTTGGGATCGAGATTTCCCTCTCGATCCTTATCGCGTTCCTGGCGATCCCAACAGTGGCCTTCTTCCTCTTGTCAACGAAGGTGAACCGGGGACTCCTGGAGAACCAGCCCCTGGTGTTCAAGCCTACTGCTATCGGTTATGCCTGACGACGAACCCTGACAACATGCTCCCGATCGAACCTCCTGCTGACTACGATCCTAACCGTTATGAACTTGTCGCTCGCTTCATCGAAGCGTGCCTCGCCAACGGGGATGTGATGGATTTGCGATGGTTCGCAAAACAAGATGCGCTGCCAAACGACAAATGGGATTTCAATACGGCTACGTTCGGTGGAAATCTTCCAGGTGCTTCGCATGCGTGGCCAGAAGCGTCGTACACCGAGCGTCGCCAGATTGCGAAGGAGCACGAGAATTATCACCGTGGCCTTCTCCACTTTCTCAAGTCTGACAAACGAGTCCCAGAGAGTTTGCGAGCTGATGTGCAACGGTTCGGGCTTCCGAAAGATGAGTTTGTCGACAACGACGGATGGCCCCATCAGTTGTACATTCGGGAGGCCCGGCGCATGGTGAGCGATCTCGTGATGACCGAGCATCACACAGGCGGACGCGAAGTGGCCCCGAAATCGGTGAGTCTTGGAAGCTATGGAACCGACACGCATGAGATACGTCGGATCGTCAAAGACGGAGTCGTCACGCGAGAAGGAAAGATGGGAGTCGGGCGAGGTGCGCCTCCCTATCCGATCGGATACGGTGCGATCGTGCCGAAAATCGAGGAATGCGAAAACCTCTTCGTGACCTTTGCGTTAAGTGCAAGCCACACCGCTTTCAGTAGTATCCGGATGGAACCGGTTTTCATGTGCACCAGCCAAAGCGCCGCCACCGCCGCATGCTTAGCGATCGACGCCCAAGTCCCCGTTCAAGAACTCCCCTACGAACCCCTGCGCCAACATCTAATCGCCAACGGCCAAGTTCTTGAGTGGCCAAAGTAGAACGGAATTCATTCCGTTAAACAACGCTTCCATTCAACGCCGCCATCAGCGCAGTGAGCCGGCCTCCAGTTCAGGCCACCCTCAAGGCCCCGCATGGAGCGAGAGCCTCCCGCGGCGAGCAGCCTTCTTCCTTACCCCTTATACCTCACAGCTCACTGCTTATAATAAACCGTATAAATCTCGCGCCAATTCGCACGAGTCTCCTTGCTAAGTCGCCGGATAAGCAACCCTGCTGCAGCTCCCGATTGCAAATCGCTCACATAGGTTCGCAAACTCTGGCGCGTTTCGTCGCTGTGATGTAACAACAACGCGACGACGCTCCAAGCATCCCGATACCCCTTCGCATCGAGTTGCGAGTACGCATGGTTCTCGAGTTCTTCGATCTCGACCACTTGTCCGTAGCGAAGTTGCGTTTGGACAGCAGGAGAGTGAGCGGGATGGTAGGTCGGGTTCTCCTCGGTATTCTCGAAGTACTCCGCGATCCCTTCATCGAGCCAAAGAGGAAGCTTGATCCCTGTTTGATGCAACAGAGCGTGCGAACATTCGTGGCGAGCATCGATCAGCCATTCGGAATGCAAATAGGTAAGAACAACTCCTTGCCCACGATTCTGAATGTATAAAGCGCGCCGGTTCGGAGTGTTGGGGAAGTGCGTTCGAAGGTAGAGCTCAAATTCAGTTTGGTCACTGAGAACGACCAGATAAACGGGCTGGTTGTCGATCGAAATTCCCAACGTTTCCTCCATCTCCTTTTTCAGCGGGACAAGGCGATCGGAAAGAGGGCGAAGAAGGGGTTCCTCTACGGTGGTATAAATCTGGAACGCTCCGCTTCGCCATTGATGAGACCATCGCGCAAAGGTTAGTGTCTCGCTACCCTCTTTCGATCCCTTAACAATCCTGACGACAGGACTGGTTCGAGCATGAGAGTTGTTCGGGGGTTGCGCATAGGTCGCCGAAGACGCTATCAAAGCGAGAAGGCAAATCGTGAGATGGAAGGCGATCTTTCCGCCTATTTGTCTTCCGCTCCCCTCGCCCCTTTTAGGGGAGAGGAGCTGGGGGTGAGGGGTAGAAGTGCTCATCGGCGCGAAAATAAAGTGTAGGGACTGTTTGGCCGACGCGTAAGCGAGGCCAGAGAATCACAACCCGTGGCGTAAGCGAGGGACAGCGCCGACAACCAGACATCCATCTCAGGTATCACAGCACGCCCTTCGTGCCTCAGGGACGTGCCACCCGACACCTGAAATATT
>CAYMXM010000636.1:0-3055 GCA_964394065.1 uncultured Pirellula sp.
GTGATGGTAGGACGCTTCGCGTCCTACCCCTTACCACCTATGCGTCAGGCCGCCCCTACCGGGGCTACCTTTCCTTGAGATCTGGCCAAGCCTAAGGGCGAAGCCCTCTTCTTCCTCAAGCCTCAAGCCTCAAGCCTCAAGCCTGATTCGTGGTTCTTTCCCCCGTGGTTCCCTCTGCACTATTTGCTAGCAATCCCCTCGTCCCTATTTGGCGGATTTTTCGGCAGAGTTTACCTAAGCCGACTCAACTTAACGGACCGGTAGTTCCGATACTAGCAGCACAACCCAATTTACTGCGTTCGATCGGGAACTCCGAGCGCATCGTGCTAGGCTTATGGGAACGGTGGAAGCGTTATTATGTCCGTGTTACAACGTACGATACGAATGTTTGTGTTGGCAGCGATGGCTGTCGCTGGGCCAATTGCATTCGCTCAGAATGGATACCATCCCTCAGCTGAGCCGATGAATTTCGACCCGGATTGGCAATTTTTTGCTCCGGTACAGCTGCAGGATGTGGAAGAGTTGTCCGCTCGTCAGCGAGCGAACAAAGGTTTTTTCCTGACCTACGATCGGATGCATCTCGGGTTCTCCCGATCCGATACGGAAGCAGGTTCCCATCAAATCGACTTCACCTGGGGCAACCGCTGGGATTTCGGTTGGATGAAGGAAAATGATCATGGATGGACATTCTCCGCGATGCAAGTCTCGGGGCCAAACGTATACAACATCTACGAGCAAAACCGGGTTCACCAATACTTGAGCTTGGAACAGCTTGAGGACCTCCTCGAAGAGGATCCAGCGCTGCTTGATGTGGGAGACCGCATCTATGAGCTTGCAGACAGTGTCAACGTAGGGAACTACGTCAATTTTGAAGGGAACAAGGTTTGGAGGTTCGAGCCCTACCGCTACGGTGGAATCCTGGAACCGATGGTCGGCGTGCGGTACTCGCACTTCCGCGATTACGCGAGAAACGATGTGTACAATGTTGTCTTCCCGATCTTCAATGAGTTCGGTACGGACCTTGCCCAGGAAACCTTGATAAGGGACTACACGACCACGGATAACCATATGGTCCTCGGGCAGGTCGGATACCGCTATACCAAGTTTGTGCGACGATGGACCTTCTCGAATGAATTCAAGGCATTCGCTGGACATGTCTTCCAAAGCCAAGGGACCACTCGGGAGACCATTACAGCCTATTTTGACACTGACGTCTCTGCAGGTGATGACCCGGTTCAGGAGAACGATCGTCGCGGAACCTCCTATGCAGGGCGTCGCAATGATCAATCGACCGTTGGTATGGACCTGAGACTTGAAGCGGCCTACAAAGCGACCAAGTATGTCGACCTGCGAGCTGGATTCCAGATGCTCTACTTCGGTCGAGGAATCTGGCGAGGTTCGACGGTCACCGAGCAAGGGAATCAGTTCTCCCAAGACCAAAGCCTCGTCATGCCAGGCTTCACCTTCGGCTTCGCGATTAATCGCTAAAGCAAGGAGGGCTTGAGTTCCCACCCAGGAATCTCAAGTTACAATCAAAAAACTTCGACAAAGGCAACTCGAAATGAGTTGCCTTTGTTCGTTGAGTGAGAACGCGAAGCGTCCCCCATCACAACCCGACGCGTTGGCGAGGGACAGCGTCGCGAGTGCACGTAACCCTTGTCGGGAATATCTCAGGTGCCGGGTGGCACGTCCCTGAGGCACGAAGGGCGTGCTGTGAGGCCTGGGATGGATGCCTAGTTGCCAGCGCTGTCCCTCGCTTACGCCACGGGTTGTGATTTTCGGGCCTCGCTTACGCGTCGGCCAAACTACCCAAATACCGTATGTTCGTGTCTTGGTAAGATTGTTATCGTGCTCGAAGCACGAGTACGAGCACGAAAGAGGGGGAGTGGGAGGTTGATGGAAGCGGTGTACTTCACGCTCCCCTCCCCGATCCGTCGGATCGCCCCTCCCCAGAGGGGAGGGTGACTTCCTCTTGGGAGGGTGACATTCGCCTCGCCTTAATATCCGATCACCTAGAATCCACACGACATGGCACCGACGTATTCTCTTCAGCACTGGTTCGGAGCAAACTCTATCCAGGAAACGGCAACCCAAGGGGAAGGCCCTGCGGGATCTCTTCCCCTCACCCCTGAAATGCTGACCGACTGGGCCAGTGGCGACTTGTTCGGTTGGACTCAAAACGCCGGAATGGGATGGGACCCGAAGAAAATGCTCGGCCCTCAGTTTCTCCTTCTCAGCACGCAAGGTGGGATTCGCGGGGAGGACGGGCGACCGGTCGCCTTGGGGTACCACACCGGCCACTGGGAAGTAGGGCTCCTGATGCGCGCCGCTGCCGAATGGCTCGAAGCCCACGGCGGAGTTCCCTTCGCCGGTTTCGTCAGCGATCCATGCGATGGCAGGAGCCAAGGGACGACCGGGATGTTCGATTCGCTCCCCTACCGAAACGATGCGGCTATCGTCTTTCGCCGACTCGTTCGATCGTTGCCGACTCGACGAGGAGTCCTGGGGGTCGCGACCTGCGATAAAGGTCTCCCTGCAATGATGCTCGCGTTGGCCGGAGTCTCTCAGTTGCCGAGCGTCGTGGTTCCAGGTGGTGTCACCCTCCCCGCTCGGGACGCGGAGGATCTTGGAAAGGTTCAAACGATCGGAGCCAGGTTCACCCATGGAGTTCTTTCCCTCGAAGATGCCGCCACGGCCGGTTGCCGCGCATGCGGTTCTCCTGGAGGAGGATGCCAATTTCTCGGAACCGCGGCTACAAGCCAAATCGTCGCCGAAGCCCTCGGGATGACGATCCCTCACGCAGCGCTGGCACCGAGCGGGCAACCGATCTGGCTCGATATCGCCAGGAACTCCGCCGCTGCGTTGTGGGATATGCATGCGACGAAATCGAAACTCTCCGATGTCTTATCCGAGGACTCGTTCTACAACGCAATCGCGGTCCATGCCGCTTGCGGTGGTTCAACGAATCTCCTTTTGCATATTCCAGCCGTCGCATTCGCCGCAGGACTTCCAAGACCCACGATCGATCTGTGGCAGGAGATCAATGCCAAGGTGA
>CAYMXM010000637.1:0-3055 GCA_964394065.1 uncultured Pirellula sp.
TCTAAAACCACTTTGTCCCTTCTATACGTGGGGCAAGCCCCACGCCTAAGTTCTAAACGCCCCCCCCCTACCCGGGGCTACCCAGCCTTGACCTACGTTCAAGACTAAAAGCGTTCCTCTTCATTCATGCTAACGGATGCACCACCAAGCCTGAGACCAACTTCGGATAAAAGTAGGTGCTCTTGGCCGGCATCCGCTCCTGCTGCAGCGAGAGGATTTGGATGTCGTCCAAAGAAGCGGGCATGATCAAGGCAGCAAGAGGGTAGTTTAGGTTCCCTTCGAGCTTCCCGTGAAGTCCGTCGATGACTTCTTGTACGGAATGGACATAGGTCGGGGTCGGCATTTTTGGGAGCTCTAAAAGATCGTCCAAGATCAGTCGATGGAGAACCGCGACACCGAGGCTTTGCCATTCCTTCGATTGGTCTTGCGCCAAGACCGACATTCGATCAGCCGCTTCCTGTCGCGCGGATATCCGAATCCATTGTTGGGATGCTTGTGAGTAGAGGGCCATGATCAACTGTTCGTCCAGACGGGCGATTTCAGCCCAAACCGCCCCCGCGCTTTCAGGTCCCTCCCCGACCACTTCGCAATCGAAGTAAGGGGTCAGCTTGGTTTGAAGTTCTTCGGTCGTATAGGAGGGGACACCGTGTAGAAGTCGATGGGTCGGGAGAACGATCAAACCGGGATCCTCCATGCCAACGAGCATCGTCAGAACGAAATTGGCCGGGTGATTGGTGGGGAGGGAAGCGGACGAAGCGAGTTCATCCCGGTAGTTGCAAGCCGTTTCGTATCGGTGGTGCCCGTCGGCAACAAACATCTCCCGGTCGCTGATCAAGGCGCTCACCTGTTGGATCGTGTTGACATCGGTGATAGGCCACATCCGATGGATGACGCCGAGATGGTCGGTTGCCACCAGACCTTGGACGCCGGCGATTTGTTGCTCGAGCAGCAACTGAATTTCGTTCTGGGGATCGGGGTATAAGCCGAAGATTTGGGAAAGGTTCGCTTCGGTTGCATGCAGCAACTTCAACCGGTCCTCTTTGGCTTTGGAGTGGGTTTGTTCGTGAGGAAAAACTTTCCCCTCCCCAAAACGCTCCAATCGAACGCAAGCCATGAATCCTCGGCGCGTATATTTTTTTCCGGAGATCTCGAACTCTTGATGGTAGACGTAAATAGCGGGATCGGGCTCCGGCTGGAGGACTCCGTCGGTGCGCCAATTCCGAAAAAGTTTCCCAGCGCGTTGATAAATCGCATCGGGACCGGCATCCCCCTCTTCAGCCCGATTCAGCTCCAGGCGAATGAAGTTAAAGGGGGAGAGGTTGTAGAGCCGGTCTTGAAGCTCCGAATCGACGACATCGTAAGGTGGAGCGATGCAATTGGAGAGGGAGCCGACCCGTGCCAGATTGTATCGGAGACCTCGGAAAGCCTGGATTTCGGGCATCTTATGGATATCCGGATGAGAATGGGCAAGAAAAAAGCCCGGTGATCAACCGGGCTTGGAAGTGCAAGCTACCCCGCTAGGACTCGAACCTAGAATAAAGGAACCAAAATCCCTTGTGTTGCCAATTACACCACGGGGCAGTCTTTTGAGGATATCCCCTCAAAGATGGACGAAGTGTATCGACTCTCGGTTCGCTTGACAACTCTAGTTTTTGCGGAGTATGGCCGACGCGCACGCGGGGCCCGGAAATCACAACCCTTAGCGTAAGCGAGGGACAGCGCTGGCAACCAGACATCCATCCCAGGTCTCACAGCACGCCCTTCGTGTCTCAGGGACGTGCTACCCGGCGCCTTGAACATTCCCGACAAGGGCTACGTACACTCGCGACGCTATCCCTCGCTTACGCCACGGGTTGTGATGGGGGGACGCTTCGCGTCCCCTCCGCCAAACTCTAGTCGTGAATCTGAAACTGCAAGTAGACCGACTCTTCGGGAGCGTCTTCAATGCCGGTGTTGAAAACGAGTTTTACGAATTCCTTCCCTGAGGCACCGCTGAACTCGATCGGCGAAGTTCCCGCAGGGACTTCGATGCTCACGGGAAAGAGCTTTTGAGTTTTGGTGACATTCGGCTCGCCGACCGTCACTTTTACCACATCAGTAGCTGTCTCGGGGGCAACCCGGGCTAGCGTCATCTTGGCATCCGGGAACTCGGCTGTTTTGACCCCGAACAAGAAGCTCTGCTTAATCCCTTCGGAAGAACTGGCGATTCCAAGCTTGAACACTCGTCGGCTTTCGTCGAAGTTATTTCCCCCGATCACTCGGATCGGGGTCACACTCCTTCCGCTCAGCTTTAGCGTTGGGATTTCAAGCTTTTCCTCGGTACTGGGAGCTCGAAAATCAAGGTGGGTGTCAAAATTCGCAGAGGGAAGGCCTTTGTCAATGAAGATCTTTACCTCGGTGATTTCCTTGACCTTGTCGACCCCCTCGTACTCTCCCTCTTCGGGAGGACGTGGAGGGGCGATCGTCACTTGCGCCTTCGCGGCCAAGCGGTCGTCGGCTATCGCTACGGCTTCGAGTCCGAGTGGAATATCTCCGTAATTGAGGATCTTCACCTGCAGTTCGTGAGTGTCGTTGGTCAGGAAGTCTCCCATATCCAGCGTTTTCGGCTCGAGCATGAGGACTTCCGCGATGTGACCACTAATCGTAAGCTGGATTTCCTCTTGGTAAGGGATCGAGGTTCCGATCGTCGCCGACTGCGAAAATGTCCCAACTCCTTTCGCGTCCCAAGTCATCTCGACTTCGGTGGTGCCCCCCGGTTGAAGCGTTGTTCGGTCCAATTTCCCCACCGTGCATTTGCAGGTACTGCTCATAAACCAAACGTCTACCGGGGCTTCCCCCGTATTCTTTAAGACGAACGTGTGGTGTTTTGTTTCGCCACTTCGCATCGCGCCGAACTTCAACTCCGGTCCGTCGACCACCTCGACGCGTCGGACCTGAAATGTTTCATCCTTCGGAATCTTCTTAACGTCGGCCAGGATGTCCTCGCTTCCCCCGATAAGATTCGACACCTCGGCATTCCTGACGTTGAGCTCGCTCCGCGCAACGAAGTACCCCA
>CAYMXM010000638.1:0-3051 GCA_964394065.1 uncultured Pirellula sp.
CCCGTGGCGTAAGCGAGGGACAGCGCTGGCAACCAGACATCCATCCCAGGTCTCATAGCACGCCCTTCGTGCCTCAGGGACGTGCCACCCGGCGGCTGCGCACTTAAGATTTCTGCTCCCTTCGCCCCCTTTGGGGGAGAAGGGCTGGGGATGAGGGGGCAGCGGTTTAGTAAACGATTGTCTAGTTAGATCTCACTTCTACCCCTCACCCCCGGCCCCTCTCCCCGAAGCGGGGCGAGGGGAGCTGAAACCATTTTGGTTTTAACTCTGCGTCCCTCAGCGTTCCCTGCGGTTCAATGGGAGTCCTCTCTTCCTCAAGTCTTTAGCCTTAATCCTCCCCTTCCGTGTATTCCGTGTATTCCGTGGTTGCTCCCACAAATCTATAATCTCTCTTTGCAAATACCACGGTTCCTTCCTTTCCGCGAACACAAGAACACGTATGAAATTAGGACGCATTCAAACCGTCAATGGGGCTGCGGTCGTTCGTGTCGATGGGGACTTGGTTTCCCAACTCGATCTTCGATCGGTTGGATTGGGCACCCTCCAAGACCTTTTATCTTCCAACGAGCTGGTGCGACTAGCAGCGGAGCTACCCGCCGTCGGAGAAGCCTTCCCGATCAACGATGTGAATTGGCTCCCACCCATCGATAGGCAAGAGGTATGGGCGGCAGGTGTGACCTACAAACGTTCCCAAACGGCTCGGATGGAAGAGAGTGAAGCGGCTGCTAGTTGCTATGACCGGGTCTATACGGCCGATCGACCCGAGATCTTTTTCAAAGCGACTCCCAACCGTTGCCGGGGAACGGGAGGAAGTCTCCGGATCCGGATCGACTCGCACTGGAACGTTCCTGAACCAGAGCTTGCGCTAGTGATCTCCAAGAGTGGAAAGATCGTCGGCTACACCATCGGAAACGACATGAGCAGTCGAGATATCGAGGGGGACAACCCACTCTATCTTCCGCAGGCGAAGGTCTACAACGAGTGCTGTGGCTTGGGGCCGTGGATCACCCTCGCCGATTTCATGCCCGAGCGTTCGACCATCGGAATACGTCTTCAAATTTATCGGAGCGATAGCTGCGTGTTCGAGGGGGAGACGAGTATCGCTCAAATGGCGAGAAAGCTTGAGGACCTTGTGTCTTGGCTGATACGCGATAACGACATGCCCAACGGCGCATTTTTGCTAACCGGCACCGGAATCGTCCCCGACAGCAGCTTCACCCTAGCCCCTGGAGACATCGTCGAAATCTCCATCGACGGAATCGGGACGCTGCAAAATACGATTGTGCAGGGCACATAATGATCCTCTCGAGCCCGAGAGGGAAGGAGAGTGGGAAATTCAACGCGGAGGCGCAGGGACGCAGAGAAGAAAATCTTGTGCCTCTGCGTCTCCGCGCCTCTGCGACTCCGCGTTGAATTTTCTTAAACGACTTTTAGCCTCCACACCCGAAAATGAACCTTTTCGATCTTCCGAATATCTCTATAATCTCGCCCGACGCCGAAACCATCCCCATGGATTCGAAAGCGTCAATCCATACTCAAGGCGATGTAGCTCAGTCGGTTAGAGCAACGGCTTCATAAGCCGTGTGTCGCCGGTTCGAGTCCGGCCATCGCTACTTCTTGATAGTTTGGCACGTGAGCGTTCCTCCAATTCGAGTCCTGGTCGTAGGACAAACCCCCCCTCCTTTTCATGGGCAAGGGGTCATGATCCAGATGTTCCTGGAGGGCAAATACAACGGAATCGAACTCCACCACGTGCGGATGAATTTTTCCGAGTCACTCGACGAAGTGGGGAAGGTCAAACTCGGGAAGATCTTCCACCTCGTTTCTTTGATTTTGCAAATCTACCTCGCCAAGATTCGGTTTCGCCCCTCGGTACTCTATTACCCCCCTGCTGGACCTAACAAGGTACCTTTGCTGCGCGACGCGGCTATTCTCCTGGCAACTCGACTCCTCTTTCGACATACCGTCTACCATTTCCAAGCCTCCGGGTGCAGCCAGCTCATCCCGAAGCTCCCCTCTCCTTTCCGACAGATCGTTTACTTCGCGCTCTGTCGTCCGCAATTGGCGATCGAACTTTCGGAATATGCGGCTCCTGACGGTTCCTACTTGAAAGCCCGAAAGATCGTTCGAATCCCCAACGCGGCTCCCGATGAATCTGCTCGATTTCGTGCCATACCCAACTCTGGCGAGATGACGACGAACCGTACTCGCATCCTCTACTTGGGAACCATGTGCGAGGAGAAAGGCTCCTTCCTCCTCCTCCAAGCGTGCGGAGAAATTTTCAAAACTAGGGATGATTTTCATGTTGATTTTGTAGGCGGATTTCAATCCGAAGAGTATCGACGCAAGATCGAAGAAGAAATCCAACGCCTTGGTTTAAATGGCTACGTGACGATCCATGGGCAGAAGGTTGGAGATGAGAAGTGGCAAATGTTTGCGGACGCAGATTTGTTTTGCTTCCCCTCCCATTATGCATCCGAAGGTTTTCCATGCGTTCTCGTCGAAGCGATGTCCTTTGCGTTACCCGTCGTCAGCACGACATGGCGAGGCATCCCCTCGATCGTTTCAGAAGGAGTAACCGGTTACCTCGTTCCTCCCCATGATCTCACGGCATTGACGGCTCGTTTGCTCGAACTAATCTCCTCCCCCGAACTGCGACATCAACTTGGGACGGCGGGAAGGAGACGGTATGAGAATGAGTTTACCGACGTCGCTTATCGCAAGTCGATGGAAGAGGCGATTCTGGGCAGGCTTGAGGGGTGAGGCTTGAGACTTGAGACTTGAGGAAGAGGGGGGGCTTCACCCTTAGCCTTGACCTTAGGTCAAGGAAAGGTAGCCCCGGTAGGGGCGTTTAGAACTTAGGCGTGGGGCTTGCCCTGAGCTGTCAAAAAGTTGGCGTTGTGGAGATTTAGGTTTGCGCAAGTTTCGTACTCTGATTCGCTTCTTGTCCGACCGGGGCTCGTCCCCGTCGGACACCGCTTTGGCGCCCTAGAACTCGCCGCGCTTTAAGCTATCTGCTCCCCTCGCCCCTTTTAGGGGAGAGGGGCTGGG
>CAYMXM010000639.1:0-3049 GCA_964394065.1 uncultured Pirellula sp.
CTGGTTGGCAGCGCTGTCCCTCGCTTACGCCACGGGTTGTGATTTTCGGGCCTCGCTTACGCGTCGGCTAGGCCATTCCTCCGCTGCGGCGCGGCGAGCTCCCCCTTCGTTATTTTTCCCCCGCCCATCAAATTCTTATGATCGTTCGTTAGAATGCACCCTAACTCGGAATTGATTTTGTCCGAGCCTGATCGAAACGCTTGCCCTAGGAAATACGTGATGCCGTCGGTAGAGGACTACGAGAAGCTTGGGAGTTTTTATCTTGGCAAGAAGTACGATCTCAAGGAACGCGCCCTAATCGATGAGTTCATCAACTACGACTCCAAAGACCTAGTCACCCACGCGCTCTGCGTCGGTATGACCGGGAGTGGCAAAACCGGACTCTGCATCAGTCTGCTCGAAGAAGCGATCATCGACGACATTCCGGTCCTATGCATCGACCCCAAGGGGGATATCGGGAACCTGCTCCTAACCTTTCCACATCTTTCCCCGGCGGAGTTCGAGCCCTGGATCGAAGCGTCCGAGGAGACTCGACAAAATAAACCACTCCCCCAAATCGCGGAGGAAACCGCGAATCGATGGCGGAAAGGGCTGGAGTCATGGAACCAGCCGATCGATCGCATTCAACGCCTCAGGGACAAAGCGGACATCACGATCTACACACCGGGCAGCTCCATCGGTGTACCTCTCACCGTCCTCAAAGGATTCGAAGTTCCCCCCCAACAAGTTCTCGACGACGCGGAAGCCTACCGCGAACTCGTAGCCTCCTCCGCTTCGGGACTTCTCGCGTTGCTAGGGATCACAGCCGATCCTCTGACGAGTCGTGAGCACATCTTGATCTCCAACATTCTCGATCGATCCTGGCGCGCGGGGACCTGCCTAACGATCGAAGAACTCATTCGCTTGATCCAATCTCCACCGATTTCCAAGATCGGAGTGATCGACCTCGAAACCTTTTATCCGACAGCCGAGCGGATCAAGCTGTCGATGAGTTTGAACAATCTCCTCGCCTCCCCTTCCTTCGCCGGTTGGCTAGAGGGAAAACCGCTCAACATCAAAAACCTCCTCTACCGGGAGGACGGTCGTCCCCGCGTCGCGATTCTTTCGATCTCCCACCTCAATGAATCGGAGCGGATGTTCTTTGTCACCATCTTGCTCAGCGAGCTCCTCTCTTGGATGCGGTCTCAGCCGGGAACGAGTTCCCTGCGCGCGATCTTCTACATGGATGAAGTCTACGGCTATTTCCCACCGAGCGCCGTTCCTCCGTCGAAGCCCCCGATGCTAACCCTTCTTAAGCAGGCCAGAGCGTTTGGGCTGGGAATCGTCCTTGCGACACAGAACCCGATGGACCTCGACTACAAAGGTCTATCGAACATGGGGACTTGGTTTTTGGGTCGGTTGCAAACCGAGCGGGACAAGAACCGAGTGCTCGATGGATTGGAGGGAGCCTCCCTTCAGCAGGGAGCCCGATTCAGTCGAGCCGAGATGGACAGGAACCTTTCCTCGTTGGGGAATCGGGTCTTCATCATGAACAATGTTCACGATGACGGCCCAACCATCTTTCAAACCCGATGGGCTCTCTCCTTCCTCCGTGGCCCTCTCTCCCGTCCTCAGATATCCTCGTTGATGCGGGAAAAACGAGAGGATGTCTCGAAATCGATCCAAAGCTCGACTACATCCTTCGGGAAGCCACTCTCTTCGAATGGATTGGCGACCACAGCGCGCCCTGTCGTCCCCGCAACGATCGCCGAGCGATTCGTGGAGATGACGGTGGTTCCCGCGACGAACAACAAAGTGATCTATCGTCCAGCCGTGATGGCCGAGTCGAAGATCCACTTCGTTCGGGCCACTTCGAACGTCGACTATTGGGAAGAAAGCGAGTGGCTCGTCTCGATCGATTCTCCCTTCCCCGATTCCTTGTGGGCAAACGCGCAACTCGTTGCACCGAAGTCCCTTTCGTTCAGCAATGCTCCCGACGAATCGATCCCCTTTGCCGAGTTACCTGCGGAGTTGGTTTCCGCCAAGAACTATGCGCGATGGGAAAAAGAGTTTAAAGAACATCTGTTTCAACATAGGCAAGTGATCGTCTTCACCAGCAAAGCACTGGGTAAGACGACTCGCCCAGGTCAATCGGAGGTCGATGCACGGATCGAGTTGGCGCACGATGCCAAAGTCGCACGGGATGAGGCGGTTGAAGGGATTCGCAAGAAGCTTGGGGACCGGCTCAAAACAATTCAACAACGGGCGCTCGCTGCGGAGCAGCGATTGCAGAAGGAGAAGGAAGCGGCGAATTCGAAAAAGATCGAAGGTGTCTTGAACGTCGGTACCTCGATCCTCGGCGCTCTCTTTGGCCGAAAGCTCGGCAGCAGGGCGAACGTGTCGAAGGCGACATCTGCGGTGAAGAGTATCGGCAAGGCAACCGCACAGTCGGCCAACGTCGCGAGGGCCGAGGAGAGCCTCGAAGCGATTCAATCTTCGATGCTAGATCTTGAGCAAGAAGCGGAATTGGCGATCGCTAAGGTAAGTCGGGATTTTGCGCCCGAGAACCTAACGCTGGAAACGATTGTGATCCCCCTTCGCAAATCGGATACACAGATCAAGCAAATCGCGATCGCCTGGATCCCATGGCAAATCGACCCCAACGGTATTGCTACCCCATTGGTAGAACGGAATTCATTCCGTTAAACAACGCTTCTAATAAACGCCGCCGTCAGCGCTGTGAGCCGGTCTCCACCTCAGGGCTCTCCAAGTGCCTCGTTGGGGTTAAGAGCCTCTCACCACCTGCGGGGGCCTCAGTAGCCCTGAGCTGGGATTATGCAATACGTTCATCGGGGGCTGGAGATGGAGACGTTGTTTATCGGAATAAATTCCGATCTACATTGGCCGCCGTCAGCGCTGTGAGCCGGTCTCCACCTCAGGGCTCTCCAAGTGCCTCGTTGGGGTTAAGAGCCTCTCACCACCTGCGGGGGCCTCAGTAGCCCTGAGCTGGGATTATGCAATACGTTCATCGGGGGCTGGAGATGGAGACGTTGTTTATCGGAATAAATTC
>CAYMXM010000640.1:0-3043 GCA_964394065.1 uncultured Pirellula sp.
ATCCGATAGCTAGCATTCCTCCGCCCCTTTTCCCAAGGTGCCAGGCACCTTCCGGGACGTTTTGCCAGGCACCTTCCGGGACGTTTTGTCCCAAGGTGCCAGGCACCTTCCGGGACGTTTTGAACGGTGCCTGGCACCGTCCGGAACCTGCTGAATTCGATAGCTAGCATTCCATCCCCCTTTTTTCGAGGTGCCCGGTACCGTCCGAGCTCCCCATCCCCCTTTTTTCGAGGAGCCCGGTACCGTCCGAGCTCCGCCGCGTGGTCTATGACTCAAGACAAACACCCGTTCGTAGTAAGCATTGCATTGAAACCGAATGAATCTCCAGCAGAAAGACTCTCTGAGGTGATCGCAGGTTTAGGACTGAGAAATTTGCGCTGGGCGGTTTCGGACGTCGACGCGACAGGAAGAGTCGGGGACCTCTTTACCAATCAAACCAATCAGAAAAAAACGTTAGCATTAACAACCGAACAGTTGCTTGAGTTGTTACGCGAAGCTGGGCAAGTCTTTGAATTGCGGGTGGACTGCTTAGAAGGCGACGGAAGCTTATTTTCGAGAGCGTTGATATCGGATGGTCGATATCTCGACTGGATGGGGAGCGGAAATCCAAGTGACATGGAAACTTTGGGAGAGTATACAATTCAAGACTGCGAGCTATTCTGTTGGCCAGACGCCAGCCAGTAGTTTGATGGAGTGGCAATTCGCGCACCGTATAACGCTCGCACTTTGGAGTAAACCGGAGAGGTGGCAAACTAGTCTGATTTCCAAACGATCGGATCAGAGCTCACCCCCGATGCGTTGACAGAGCTCAAAAAACAACGACTCGCGATCTTCAGCTTGAAATCTATGGATGAACGGCCGCAATGTCATGTCCCAAGGGGATTCGGCCTGACCATGAATAAAGAGCAGCATCATCGCGAACTCGCTGGCGGTGATCGCGTCTCGCTTGCACACTCCACGCAGCAAGGCTTGTATAACGCGAGGGGGATGATAGTCCATTACCTGAAGCATGATTTGTGTGAGTTGATTGGCAGGTGACTCGTTTTCAAGCGCAGCAACGATCGCATCCGTACGTTCTTCTTCGCCAAAGTGGCTTGGTGCGTGCGCAATAATCAAAGCCCTCTTGTTCGCATCACCAGTTCTGAAGGCATCATGTAAGGCGTCACGAGCACGAGAAGTATCGAGTGCCGCAAGGGCTTCGACGTCACGCCAATCATCGATGCCGCGCGAGACCAGCAGACTTTCAATCTGCTCCAGTTCCTGGGCCGTAGCTTCGCCGAACAGCGTGAGATCATACCCCACACCGTCATGCCAGCGATCGTGGTTCAGGATCATGCTTTCACGAAATCGATCGATCAGAGGTGAGTTCATGACACGGAATCAATTCGGGGGTGGATCACCGGGCAACGGCTCCACGCCAGCCCATGTCTTCATGTAATAACTCGCCACGCGGCGCACGTCCTGCATCGCACGGCTATCGGTTCGTATACGGGAAAGAATCAGGATCTCTTGGATCTCAACGATAAAATCAGCTTCGACCTTCTCTCGCAGCGCGCGCACCGCCACCATCCAAGCACTGAAGCGGATTGCTATGTCGGCTGGACCGTCGTAGTCAGGGTCTTGGTCGGGAGTCGTTTCATTCACCCGCTCGATACGGGCGATGATGTCGCGCCCAACAGAAGTCACCGCCGGTACTAAGGCAGGATCGGGATTCTGCAGCACACCAACGAACCGGAGGGCAGCCTCGGCATGGCGCGGATCAGGATCCAGCATCAAGTCCCTCAATTCGGAGACAAACTCTTCCCGCCGGACGATACGTTCGATGGCGACATCACGCCGCTTGGGATTCTCCCACTCGCCAGTATAAGGCAACCAGGCAAGGATCGGCGCATCAGGGAGATTGGCGTCGAAAGCAGCCTGTTGGATTGCGTCCTGCCACGCCGCCTGTTCCTCCTTCGTAGGTGGCGGGGGAGGCGGAGCAATCCGTTGGACGCGAAAGCGATACGACGAATTCGTCTCCGGCCAGGGAGGCTGACCGTCAGGTGGCTTGGGTAGCCAATCGCTCCATGACTCATATTGTTTGTCAGGGTAAGCAGGTAGCGGCACGATGAACTCAGCTAGACTTTCCTCGCCGATTCGGGCGCTGATGCTCCGTAAGCCTCGCGACGTAAACAACAGCACCTCCGCCGGAACGATCCAACGACCGTTTTCGTGACGCAACTGGCTGATCTTCAACTCACCTGTTTTGAACGCCCGCTGCGTCTGATTTACTACCGAACCGAGCACGAACTCCGCGTCCCCTTGGAGCTCGTTGGGCGCAATCTGTTGATCCATCGGTAGACGAATCTCGATTTCAAGACGGAGCCTATCGCCATCAATCCTCGGCGGAATATCGGCAAACAGATAGAGCACCAGAGCCACAAACCCGTTGACTAGCAGTACAGCCACCCAAGAGATTATTGCAGCCTTGAGGAAGCTTGGGTTTGCATTCCATGCGACGACGTTGGCGATGATCAAACCGAGCAGACTGGATACAAGACCACCCAATACAGCGATGGCGACAACAAGGTAACTCGCTGTACCATCGCGACTGGGGATGTGATACCAGTTTGTATAGGCATCGGCGACAACCCCCGAGACCACTACTCCGAAAACGCCAGTGATGAATGCAATAAGGAATGAAGCAGCCCAACTCATGTTCGTTTTCGACTTGTACGCCATTCTCCGTTCCAGGAAAGCCAAGGATGGCTAAGAGTAAACAACCCTCGCGTCGACCACAACTAAGGAACTGTCCCTAAATAACTTCCCGATTTTGGGCGTCCTAGCAGACGCTTTCAACGGTTAGTTAAATTCAACGCAGAGACGCGGAGACACAGAGTCGCGGAGATTTAAACTTCTCTTAGTCCAACTTCTCTCTGCGTCCCTGCGTTTCTGCGCCCCTGCGTTTCGTTCAAAAATGCTTAACGGCGTTGCCCCTCACCCCCAGCCTGGCCTGACGCATCGGCGCGAATTTAAAGTGTTTGGGTAGTTTGGCCGACGCGTA
>CAYMXM010000641.1:0-3024 GCA_964394065.1 uncultured Pirellula sp.
TCGGACGAGAAGCGAATTTGAGAACGAAACTTGCGCAAACCGATATCGCCACAACACCAACTTTTTGACAGCCCAGGCCTTATCCCTAGTTTCGCGAAGTCCTTCACACCCATCGCTTTGCTCTGGGCGTGCCACCCATGCAACGACCTAGGCTGCAATTGCTAGCAATCTGCGTTTCGGATTTCTTCCTCGAAGGGACTGGTTCTGCTCCATTTTTTGACCAGGCTTTCCGATCTTCTCAAGGAGGAGCAATCGAACACCCAAATCACTTCATGCGAACGAGCCGCGGTTCATCCTGATGGTAGATGTTGCGACGGAGAAAAAATCGATCGCTTGGGGAAGAATGCTCTCAGAGCATAGAAGCCCTCAAGCCATAGCTGCTGGGGCTTCTTTCGGCATTGCGCTCGGGGTGATGCCTAAGGATAGCCTGCTAGCATTACTGATCTTGCTCGCGATGGCAATCCTTCCGATCCACCAGTTTCTGGCTTGCGTCATTGCAATCTCAACGACACTCCTCTCTTCCTGGACGAATCTGTTAGTCGCCCCGATTGGGGAACGATTTCTTCAGATGCCGGGAGTCGGAGCCTGCATCTCCCAACTCTACCACATACCGTTGCTCCCTTGGTTCCGAATCGAGAATAGCCTCGTCGCAGGTGCGATGGTCTTTGGTTTTCTCGCGTGGCTACCCAGCTACCTCTTCGCAAAGTGGTTCGCGATCCAGGCTGCTCAATATCAGCTTCAGTTCGAATTGGTTGAAATCGCCGCTACGCGAGTTCGACGTCAACGCCCCTCTCCTCTTCCACAACTAGCATTCTCGACCAAGCAATCAGACTTTCCGATCGAAGCAGAAGTAGACTTGATCGAGCTAGATCCAAAGGGTCAGACCCCTTTTCGAATGCCCGCTGAAACTCAACAGCTGGAAGAGCTTCAAGTGGAACTCGAAGCAATAGAGGAACTGATAGCAGAAACGATTCCCGAGCAAGCTGTCCCAAAAACGGTAAGCCAAATATCGAATAGCCCCACGTTGCTTGAGATCGAGCAGGAACTCCGGGAAACAGTCATCGAGGTCGTGCGTTTCAAACGTCCCAACCAAAACGAAGAAAGAGTGGAAATCACTGATTGCACCATTCATTCGCCCCATCGCGACGAACATACCATGCACTTACCATCAACTATTTCTCAACCAACTCCTTCAGCTTCAGAAGCGGTTCTCATCGGTTCGGCATCCACCGCACCGGTATCCATCGGGAATGCGAAGACGCCGAGCGGCCTGAACACCACCCAGCACTTTGCCCACCCGGGAGGTAAAGAAGAATCGCTTCGGCATATCCTTAAATACGTCCATGGAATGCGAGATGGTCGTAAAGAACCGGAGAAATCGGTATGAAGTGGCGCCGAAGAGTATTCGCGCTCAGCCTTGCGCTAGGAACAGGTGTTCTCTGCTTCGGACCACTCCTTTCGCATTCCATCTCCCGCCGAATTTCATTGGACTGGAACGCCGATGCTAGGCTTGCGTCCGCACGCCTCTCCTTGGCGAATAGTTCTCTTGCGATGTCGGATCTCCATATGGAGCACCCGGAGTTCAGTGTTACCGGGAAGCAGATCTTCTTGAAACTCGATACCGATCGCCTCTGGTATCGTGATTGCATCATCGAATCGATGATTGGACGGGGGATCGTATGGACACTCAACCCGACGCGGGAAAAGGTATCGACTGATGCGATCGATCGACTTCACGAACTCACCAAAGCGGTCACCTCCCTAAACCAGTTTGAAGATCAGTGCCTCCAGAAGGAAACCACGGTCCGCTCTCTTCTGAGCAAAGGTACTGAGCTTCTCAACGACATCGAACGAGGTGGGCAGTCGAGAACCCAACTGATCGATGGTCGTATCGCCAACCTTCAAACGGAGGTTGAGAACCTTCGGAACCCTTCCGAGTACGCAAACCCGCTGCGAGCCCACCAACGGATCGAATCGATCAAAAGTGAGGCTTCCAAGCTGCAACAACTGCTTGCAGAGGATCGGCTTCAAATCAAAGAGGGAGAGCGAGCACTCCAGGGAACCTTAGCGGCAGTCCAAGAACATGTTGCCTCCGCTTCGACATTACCGTTACCAACTGCAATCGATCTGGAAGCTTTGACGCGGCAGCTAGCAACGCATCTGCTTCAAGAAGTTGAATTGCAACTCGCGTCGTACTCCCGAGCTGGCGAGATCGCTTTCGAACGGCTCATCGCTCCTCGGAACACTGCTAGCGTGCGCAACACGACGAAGCATTCATTCTCAACGTCCGACGCAGGAAAGGACCTGCACCTCCCAGGTATCCCTCCCAGGATGACTCGGATCCTGAAAGGAAGACTTTCTGGGCAATCGATTATCAATGGAACTCGGGAAGATATCGAGATGTCCATCCTCACCTCGCCCCGATTGTCGGAACAAGTGGACGGAAAGCTTTCGGTGACCTGGCAGACTCCAGCGGGGGAAGGTTCAACCGGCATGGTTCACACCCAAGGAACAGTCCAGGCGGGAACGGATGGAGATGTTCAACCTACCATTCGGGTTCATATGCACCGCGACCTGGGGGACGTTCGAATGAATCTACAGTCCACATCGACAGAGGATCGAACCGACTATATCGCCGATGTCACCTTGTCAGCGCTGCAAACGATCGGAGCGCTTCAAAGTTTGAAATTCAATACGCAACAGTTCGGCGAACGATACGGCCGGGGCACTCTCCAAGCGACAAGCTCGGAACTGGATTCGATTGAGGGGAAGGAATTGCAATGGGAGGTTTCCCATGCCGATCTCTTGCCGATACGAGAATGGCTTGAAACGGAGTTTAGGGCTCGAACGCAAAACCGTCTGGCAACTTTAGAAGGTGAGCTAAAGACACGCGCGGAAAGCGAATCAACAAAGCTCCATCTCCGAGCCCAAACAATCGAAGCAGGGATGAAGGAACGCCAGCAGGCCTGGAATCAAATCATTCAAGCGCTAGTGGCTAAGGCCGTCGATTGGGAAGGACAACAG
>CAYMXM010000642.1:0-3010 GCA_964394065.1 uncultured Pirellula sp.
CTCTCCCCGAAGCGGGGCGAGGGGAGCAGAGTTCTAAATCGCAGCGCGTTCTAGGCCGCCAAAGCGGCGTCTGACGGGGACGAGCCCCGGTCGGACGATAACGCCGGCTGCGGAATAAAAAAGGCTGCACGAAAACCCTTGTTTTCAGTGCTACCCCTCGCTTACGCCACGGGTTGTGATTTTCGGGCCTTGCTTATGCTTCGGCCAAACATCTCAGACAACCGAAGTTTAGGATACCTGCTCTCCCGGTTCCGATTCGTTCGTTCCCTTGATTTGATAAGCGAAGCGAACCAGTGCGGCCATCGAATCGACCTGGAGTTTGGCCATTACTTGCGCTCGGTGCGCTTTCACCGTCCGTTCTGAAATCCCTAATTCCGAGGCGATGTTTTTATTCAACTTCCCCGCAACGACAAGATCAAAGACTTTTTGCTCTCGAACCGACAAGGACTCGTAGCGAGCTCGCAACTGGCTCAGATTGCCATGCGACACCCGATTGTTGGCATCTTGAGCGAGGGCCGAATTGACTGCAGCGAGCAATGCATCGCGTTCGACCGGCTTGGTAAGAAAGTCCACCGCACCACCCTTCATCGCCCTGACGCTCATGGGAATATCGCCGTGCCCTGAGAGGAAGACGATGGGGAGGGAACCTTCGCGATTGCGGAGCCCATCCTGCAGATCGAGTCCACTCAAACCAGGCATGCGAACATCGAGCACCATACAGCTGGGTGAATTGCTCTGAATAGAGTTTTCCCTTTGAAATAGCAGATATTCCGCAGCAGAGGCGTAGCCCAATACGTTATATCCTGCCGCCTGCAGCAGTCGGATAACCGACTTGCGAAGAGATGCGTCGTCGTCGACAACGTGAATGGTTGGTGTAGTTCCCGGCACAGTGTTAATCCTTAGTCTTCCCCATGGCATTTGATCGTTTCGTTCTCCGAAGTCGAAGTCGCAAACGGTATTGTAAAATGAAAGGTTGCACCGTCACCGAATTCGCTATCAGCCCAAATGCGTCCTCCGTGGGCTTCCACCACAGTCCTCGCAATGGAAAGCCCCAACCCCATACCCGACTTCTTGGTCGTGAAGAATGCGTCGAATAGACGGTCTAGATCCGTAGCGGAGATCCCAGGACCAGAATCGCTCACAGATACTTTCAGGAAGTCATTGCATCTTTGCGTTCGAACCACCAGCCGTTTCCCGCCCGGAAGTTCTGACATCGCTTCCGTTCCGTTGAGGAACAGATTGAGGAGCACTTGCTGCAGATGAACCTTATCCCCGAAAACATGGGGAAGATCCGAGGCAAAATCGGTATCGATAACCACACTACGTCTTCCAGTTTCGTTGCGAATCAGTTCAAGGACGTCGGAAATTAGCTCTTCGATATCGATCGACTTCAACTCCATTTCGCGGTTGCTTAGGAGTGTACGCAGACGCCGGATGACTTCGCTAGCCCTCAAATCATCTTTTCGTATGTCCTCTATAATCTGACGGACTTCAACGGTTGAATCGTGTGAGGCGTCGAGCAACATTTCGGCGGCTTCCGCATTGCTCAATATAGCCCCCAACGGCTGGTTGATTTCGTGCGCAATGGATGCGGTGAGTTCCCCGGCGATTGCCAAGCGGGCAGCATGCGCGAGTTCACGCCGCGTTTTCCCAGCTTCCGTCTCCGCACGGATGCGATTGCGTCTTTGAATTAACAGTCCGGCCAAAAGAATTGTTTGAATTGCGAGTAGGGCAGCTACCGCTAGCACGGTACCACGGTGCTCTTGCCACAACGACGGTTGATGGAACCGAAGCTCGCTTGGTGCCGGCAATTGACTTGCATTCAGTCCCCAGCGATTCAATTGTCGGCTATCGACCACATGGATACTTTCGCCCGGTACATAGGGTGGGATTTCATCTGGAGGTTCACCTCGCAAGACCCGGAGAACGAGCTTTCCAGTTTCGTGGCCGACACTCTCAAAGGTATCCATGCATCCACCGAGAACCCCAGTTCCCAAGTAAGTGTCGTAAAGCGCATATACGGGAACGGATGAAGCGCCTGCTACGAGCCTTGCCGCATCCGCAGAGATGAATTCCTGACCCGCTCCGTCGGAAAAAATCGACAGGAAAATCACGATGGAATTGGATCTGAGTCCCTTTAGTTCCGACAAAAGAGCATTCATCGGTAAGCCCGAAAGGTACGTGAACTCCAATCGATCTTCGTAGCTTTGAAACCGTTCGCGTGCAACTTGGTCCCAGGATTGATCAAATTTCGAAGCCCCCGTAACGACAACGATTCGACTCGTTCTGGGCTGCAATACCAACGCGAGTTCCAGTGTCGACACAGGATCCAGCCTCATCAGTATTCCAGTCACGCCCCCCATATCTCGCCAAGTAGTACTCTCCTCGCGAATTCCCGTAAACACGATGGGAACCCCAGGGAACAAAGTATTGCGATAATCCGCTAGCAAGCTGAGGGCGTTAGGCCCTGCTGCAACAACGACATCAATGTGGTAGTTGTTGTATTTGGCTCGAACCATCTCCATCATCCGCGATCGATGCGCATCGTCAGGGAAGCGGACTAGGTCCAAGAACTCGCTGTACAAATCGATCTTACCCGGAAACCCATGACGCACTTCATCAACCAGCGCGTTGCCGACCGCAATATTGGCGGGAAGGAAACTCTCGTTTGAGTAGAGGATGAGAACTCGTTTGGAATCGTTAGCATTCGAGGTCGAAGACGCCCCCCACAGAAGCATCGCTACCGCTACTGCAATCCGAAAAAATGGAATCTCAAGAGAAGTCAATCGCTCTATGTCTCCGCGCAATGTATCTGACTCTTGTTGGCTTTTGGAAGCTATGGCCTGCCGATATTGTACTTACTTTGAACCATCTAGCCTGATGCGCACGTTTTGAAGTTGCGTTATTCGGGCATCAACTTCACCAAAGGGCAAACGCAACTTCCCCTTAGGGCAGCGCAGAGGTTCGCAGAGGAGAACTCGAGGATAAGTTTTGCATCCCTCTGGTATCC
>CAYMXM010000643.1:0-3009 GCA_964394065.1 uncultured Pirellula sp.
GGCGTAAGCGAGGGATAGCGCTGGCAACCACGCATCCATCCAAGGTCTCACAGCAAGCCCTTCGTGCGCCAGGGACGTGCCACCCAACGCCTGAGACATTCCCGACAAGCTCTACGTGCACTCGCGACGCTGTCCCTCGCTTACGCCACGGGTTGTGATAGGGGACGCTTCGCGTCCACCCTCTTACCACCGATGCGTCAGGCCAGACATAGTGTGTGTAAAGCAGTCGCTTGGGCCACCCAGAATGAAGCAGGTAACTATGGTAGAATGCATCTCCCCGCTCGAGGTAACCGAATCCTCCTACCTACTTACCTACCATGAAGAACGTTTTTTCTTGCTTACTCGCCATCGCAACCCTTTTGAATGCGTCACCGAGCAAACTCCTCGGTCAAGAGCTTATTCCTCTCCCCTACAACAATCCAGATGTCACGGTTGACCTAGGTGTAGGGCTATGGGCTTGGCCTGTTCCTTGGGATGTGGATGGAGATGGAGACTACGATCTTCTCGTTTCGTGCCCCGACAAACCATCGAACGGAGTTTGGTACTTTGAGAACAAACAGGGGGATACTGCGCAACACAAACTCCCGGTCTTCGAACCGGCCAAGAAACTGAGCGGCACCGTCCACTATGTCATGCCGAGCTACCTAGGAAAGGAAATGCGAGTCCTATCCGCCGGGTTCGAATACCCGAGGTTCACGACGGAAGGAATCGCCATCAAAACAAAGCTCCCTATCGACCCTAAATTTCATAAGCCTCTCGGAGAACAACCCAAAGGTCCCAAGGTGCGACACAACCAATGGAGGTATGTCGATTACGACGGAGATGGGAAACTCGACTTGAGCGTCGGCATCGAAGACTGGAGCTACTACGGTTGGGACGATGGGTACGATTCGCAAGGGAACTGGACCCGCGGCCCACTGCACGGCTGGATCTATATCTTCCGCAACAAGGGGACCGACGAATCTCCCCTCTATGAGGATCCTTTCTTTGTCGAAGCGGGAGGGAAGCGACTCGATGTCTACGGATGCCCCTCACAAAATTTTGTCGATTTTGACAACGATGGAGATCTCGATCTTTTGTGTGGTGAGTTCCTCGATCGATTCACCTATTTTGAAAACGTAGGAACTCGAACCGAGCCCAAGTACAGCCCCGGAGTACCGGTCACGACGATCGATGGTGAACCTGTTGCGATGGATTTGCAGATGATCGTTCCCATCGCATTCGATTGGGATCGAGACGGCGACTTTGATTTGATCGTAGGAGATGAAGACGGACGCGTTGCGTTCGTAGAGAACCTCGGTGTCCGTGAAGGGACACCCCGTTTTGCTCAGCCAGTCTATTTTCAACAGAAACCCGATACCTTGAAATGCGGGGCCCTCGCGACCCCCTTTCCGTTCGACTGGGACGAAGATGGAGATATCGACATCCTTTGTGGAAACACCGCCGGATACATTGAATTCTTCGAGAACTTAAGTGGCCCCGATGTCGCGACCCCCAAATGGGCTCCTCCGAAGCGTCTGGAGGTTGATGGCAAACCTTTCCGAGTTTTGGCCGGTCCGAACGGTTCGATCCAAGGTCCTGCGGAGGCGAAGTGGGGATATACCACCCTCACGGTTGCAGACTGGGATGGAGATGGACGCCCGGACATTCTCTTCAACTCGATTCTTGGAAAGGTTTCTTGGCTCAAGAATATCGGTGCCAAAGGAGCTCCCAAGCTCGCACCTCCAGAGGGAATTGAAGTCGCATGGCAAGAGAAGCAACCCCATCTCGCATGGGGATGGCTACGCCCCAAGGGAAGCGAGTTGTTAACGCAATGGAGAACGACACCGATTGCTTACGACTTCAACCGAGACGGACTGGTCGATCTTGCGATGCTGGACCAGGAAGGATATCTCACGTTCTTTGAACGAGAACGTCGCGATGGCAAACTCAGTCTTAAGGAACCACGTCGGGCGTTTGTCGACCGTGACGGGAAGCCACTTCATTTAAACAATCGAACTGCGGGAGGGAGTGGACGGCGCAAGCTGTGCGTAACCGATTGGAATGGAGATGGAAAGTTCGATCTTCTTTTGAATTCCTCCAACGCCGATCTTTATCAACAAGTCGAGTTCAAAGAGGGTGTTTGGGTGCTGGACAAGATCGGGACCCTAGCAACCCGGAACATCGAGGGGCATGACGTAAGCCCCAGCGTAACCGACTTCGATGGAAACGGTATCCCCGACTTCCTCGGCGGCGCCGAAGACGGCCGCCTCTACCACATGAAGAACCCGCGCTAGACAACGAAGTGTTTTTCCGCAGGAAAAATTAATAGTAGCCGTAGCGTGTGTGCCTGGGCTTACAAGAAATTGGTGTTGTGAGGAACTAGGTTTGCGCAAGTTTCATTCTCAGATTCGCTTCTTGTCCGACCGGGGCTCGTCCCCGTCGGACACCGCTTTGGCCGCCTACGCAATCAAATCATCAATGGTCAGCAATGTATGCAATGGAATCCCAGCTGCATCGAAATTCGCTCGACCACCTTCCAAGCGATCCACGACCCCCAAGGCACCGATCACTTCCAAGCCGTAATCCTTCGCAGCAGCGGCAGCCTTCAATGCGCTTCCTCCACTGGTGATCACATCTTCAACGATCACGACTTTCATTCCAGGGGTAACAGGCCCCTCGACCAATTTACCGGTCCCATGTTGTTTAGGCTCTTTGCGAACCATGAAGCCAAGAGTCGGATGGTTTCGAAGTCCAGCGTGGACAACCAAGGAAGCGGAGATCGGATCCGCCCCGATCGCAAGCCCTCCTACCGCATCGGGCATCGCACCGAACGTCCCTTGTTCGAGGACTTGCAACATCCCCGCCGCAATCTGATTTGCCCCTTGAGGATGGAGCGTGATCATCCGGCAGTCCAGGTAGAACGACGCTTGTTTGCCACTCGCGAGGGTAAACTGACCGAACTTTAACGCGTGCTCTCGAATGATGGCGATCAGCTGTTGTTTATCGTAGGCAATAGACATCGTGCTC
>CAYMXM010000644.1:0-3009 GCA_964394065.1 uncultured Pirellula sp.
ACGCCACGGGTTGTGATTTTCGGGCCTCGCTTACGCGTCGGACAAACTACCCAAATACTTTATTTTCGCGCCGATGCGACAGCCCAGGCTGGCCCCAAAGGTGGCTGGAGTCGGGAGCCGCCAACTTGACCGATGTTACTAACACTTCAACCCCTCACCCCCGACCCCTCTCCCCTAAAAGGGGCGAGGGGAGCAGAACTAAAAAGCGCGGCGCGTACTAGGGCGCCAAAGCGGTGTCCGACGGGGACGAGCCCCGGTCGGACAAGAAACGAATCAACGACGAGCAGCTTTGCGTTAATGTTGCATTCGGTTGGGCTAGGGACGGTGTGTTGCGTGGTCGCTTTGCGTGTGTGAGCATGATTGCAATGGGAACCAATTCCTTTGGCTGACCTTTTTAGAAGGGCTACCGCGACCACTTCACTCACCCTACGAATAGCACACACCCTACGGCTGGTATCGAGTAGAATAGTCCTTTTGGAATCCCACTTTTAGTTCCATCGACCTATCGACGAGATCTCTCCCATGAAGCACCTCTCCCACCGAACTTCCCGGCGCACCTTTTGGCAATGCATGACCCTTGCCGTTGCTGCATTCCTCGTCTCCCCGATGATCGCGGATGCCCAGGAGGGAAGTTCCTCGCTGAAAAAGCTCCTCTTCTACAGTCGGAGCGTTACTTTTGAACATTCCGTTGTGAAGCGAGAAAATGGGGCTCCTTCTTTCGCCGACCGGGTGATGACAGAGTTGGCAAAAAAGTACGGGTTCGAGGTGACTTGCACCAAAGACGGTTCGGTCTTTGACAAAGACTATGAGAAGTACGATGCCTTCTTTCTTTACACCACCGGCGATCTGACGAAACCGGGAGGAGATAAAGAGCCACCGATGTCCGAGCAAGGAAAGAAAAACTTGCTCGACGCGGTTGCAGCCGGGAAAGGTTTTCTCGGAAGCCACTGTGCTTCCGACACCTTCCATAGTCCAGGCAACCAAGCGTTAGCCTCCGAGCAGATCGACCCCTACATTCAAATGTTAGGAGGTGAGTTCATCCGTCACGGTCGTCAGCAGAATGCAACGATGCGAGTCACCAGCAAAGCCTTTCCGGGGCTCGATAAAGCGGGTGCACAATTCGATATGCATGAGGAATGGTATTCCCTCAAGAATTTCGCTCCCGACATGCATGTGATCCTCGTTCAAGAAACCAAAGGGATGCAAGATGCTGACTATGACCGCCCACCCTATCCTGCGACTTGGGCTCGCATGCATGGAAAGGGGCGGGTCTTCTACACCTCGATGGGGCACCGCGAAGATGTCTGGACCAATCCCGTCTTCGAATCGATCCTTATCGGTGGTTTGAAGTGGGCCTTCAAGGAGGTAGATACCGAGATCCCCGGGAACTTGAAAGAAGCTGCTCCCGAAGCATCGGTCCTCCCCGATTTAAGCCGCAAGAGGTAAGGAGCGGGCTGGAGGGGATTGGGGGGGAACCACGGAACACACGGAAGGTGAGGCTTAAGGAAGAAGCGAAAGAAGGGTGGCACGCCCAGAGCGAAGCGATGGGCGTGGAGTGTTGCAAGAAACCCCCAAGAGTAGAGCTCAACACTCCACGCCCTTCGTTCCTCAGGGACGTGCCACCCAACCTTTGCAATTTTGGGGGGGACGCCCAGACCACACCACCAATGTTTTACCACCTTCTACAAACAAGGTCTATCTGTGACTAACATTATGACTTGGATTCGACATCTTCTCTTTTTCGGTGCATGGGTTTGTTTTTTTCCTTGGGCTGTTGCAGCCGAGCCGATGCTTGAAAAGGTCATGGTCTTCCCGGCGGGTTTGGAAGGGGTCGCTCGGTACCGCATTCCCGGCATCGTTGTTACGTCGAAGGGGACAGTGCTGGCCTACAGCGAAGCGCGTCGCAACAGTAGCAGCGACTGGGGAGAAATTGAGGTCCATTTAAGGCGATCAACCGACGGTGGGAAGACTTGGGAGAAACCTCAACTGATCGCACATCGCGGCGATCGGATCGAAGGGAATCCAAGAAAGAAGACGGGGGGTGAAAAGGAACAAACCGTCAACAATCCTGTTGCGATCGTCGATCGAGAAACCGGTTCGATCGAGTTTCTCTACTGCATCAACTACGCGCGATGCTTCTCCGTGCGGAGTTTAGACGATGGAGTGACCTGGAGTGAACCGGTCGAGATCACCGATACCTTCCTCCCGTTTCGGAAGCACTATCCCTGGACCGTGATCGCTACCGGCCCGGGGCATGGGATCCAGCTGCAATCGGGAAGATTGGTCGTTCCGATCTGGCTCGCCTACGGAACTAATGGAGACCATTCGCCATCGGCGAGCGCTACGATCTATAGCGATGATCATGGAAAGACTTGGCAAGCAGGATATCTCGTTTTTCCCAACGAAGCACCTTTCAACAATCCCAATGAGACGATGATCGCGGAAACGCATGCCGGAGAAGTCCTCTTGGTGAATCGCAACGTGTCGGACCCCAATCGCAAACTTGTTTCAAGGAGCCCGGACGGGGCCACGCAATGGGCAAAGCCCGAGTTTCATCCCGAGCTTTGGGAGCCTGTTTGCATGTCGAGCATCGTGAAGTATCCGCAACAGCAGGGAGTTCTCTTCTATTCCGGTCCCCGTTCTCTCGACTTGGACAAGGAGGGGAAGGAGATTCCCCGAGGACGAGGGAAGCGACATCAACTCACGATCCAAGTCAGCTACGATGACGGTAAAACTTGGCCGAAAATGCGGGAACTCGTCAAAGGCCCCAGCGCGTATTCCGATCTCGCTGTCTTACCAGATGGAACGATTCTTTGCTTCTATGAAGTGGGGAATGATATTGAGATCGCGAGGTTTAATAGGGAGTGGGTTGACGGGCAGAAGGAGTAACCACGGAAGATAAGACTTAAGGTATAAGGCTTAAGACTTAAGGAAGAAGAGGGCTTCGCCCTTAACCTTAACCGTAGGTTAAGGAGGTAGCCCCGGGTAGGGGCGTCTAGAACTTAGGCG
>CAYMXM010000645.1:0-3000 GCA_964394065.1 uncultured Pirellula sp.
CCTCGCTAACGCCACGGGTTGTGATGGGGGGACGCTTCGCGTCCGCCCCCTTAACTCCGATTCGTAAGGCCCGCTCCTCGCTAATGCTGATTTGCTCTTTCCTGCTCAATAATCACCGCCACGCAAACTCTGCAAAACCGATGTTTGCCATTCCAGCAGTTTGCTCTGAAGGCGTTTCACTACTTCAGGGTGCGTTTCAGCGACCGAGGTCGTCTCGGCGGGATCGTCGATCAAATCGAACAATTCCACTTTCCGGTTGTCCCCCTCTTCCGGTTGTACGAGGAGCTTGAAGCGATTGTCGATGATCGCAAGAGTGCCACCGTAATCCTCTTGAGAGATGTCGGGATGTCTCCAATTGGTGAAGTCGCGAGTCATCTTTCCATCCATCTTTTTCACCAAGGGTGTCGTTCCTTGCTGAAGCTTTGGTGGAATCCATGGCTGTAACTGTAGGCCGCGGAAACGGTTCACCGGATATCCCCAAAAGTGGAGGGGCACAGGACGTTCTTCTGTCTCTTCCTTCAAGAGAGGGAACAAGTCGATTCCATCCAAAGGACGTTTGGGAGGGGCAACTCCTGCTATCGCGCATAATGTCGGCAGGAGATCACTCGTCGAAGCAGGGAGATTGCTAATCGTAGGAATCGAGATTTGGCTCGGCCATTCTGCGACGCACGGTACCAAGGTTCCACCGTTATAGAATTGCGCTTTCGCTCCTCGATGGGGTGAGAACCGTGACGCATCGCTGGAGGTGCCGTTGTCGCCACAATAGAAAACCAACGTGTTCTCTCGCACCTCTCGATCGGCCAAATGCTGTCGCAAGGTTCCAATCGCGCGATCCATCGCCGTGATCTCAGCGTAGCGTTCGCGCAGAACCTCTCCTTGAGGGCGCACCACATTCGCTCCCGTCTCATGGGAGGTGACCCGTACCATTCGATCTTTATAGGGTTCGACCAGGGAATCGTAACGCGCCAAGTCCTCCGGGAGACCGCTGTAAGGTTCATGAGGGGAGCCAAACCAAATCACCGCTAAGAAAGGAGCCCCATCGTTCAACGACTGATCGATGAACTTCTTCGCTTCATCAATCAATATCGCGGAGCTTTCGCCGGGGAAAGCAACCGGTGGAGCGCCGTCTCGAGAGAGCATTGGATCCAATTCGAAAAAGTTGTCGTGCGAGACGTAGTGGTGAAACCCCATAGCACGCGGATTGGTTGGGGATTGGGCATCCACGGGACCGACGTGCCATTTTCCGAAGTGCCCGCAGCGATAACCCGCAGTGGCCAACAAACGTGCGATCGTTATCTCCTCAGGGCGAAAAGACCAGCCTGGGGCAAAGGTTCCGCAGCGATTGGGATGTCTTCCTGTAAGAAAACTCGCACGGGTTGGGGAACAGGTCGGGTGAGCGGCATGAAATCGGTTCATCCGCAATCCCTTGGTCGCCATCTCGTCCAGATTGGGAGTATGTAAGTGGGGATGTCCGTTGTACCCAGTCTCTTCCCACCCATGATCGTCCCCCAACATGAGGACCATGTTGGGCAAACGCTCTTCCCCTCGCGTTTCGATCGATGGCAAAGATGTAAAAACTCCCCCGGCGAGGAGTACTACCAGCTTGCTCCCCAAGCGGAGCGCGCGATTCCAAAAACTCATTGCTGTTTTCCTGTTAAAACCAGCGGCGCCATTTGAAATAGATCAATAACGATGTCGCGATTGCGAGCATCAAACCGAGGGCGAAGGGATATCCATAGTACCAGCTCAGCTCTGGCATATTCCAAGGTGAATTCTCTTTGAAATTCATTCCGTAAACCCCAGCGACGAACGAGAGGGGAATGAAGATCGTCGAGATGATGGTCAATACCTTCATCACCTCATTCATGCTATTGCTCACGGTCGAAAGATAGAAGTCTCTCAAGTCCGAGGTCAACTCGCGATACGTATCGATCGAATCGGTGATTTGAATCACGTGGTCGTAACAGTCTCGCAGGCAAACGCGCGTTTCATCCGTTACGATTGGCATCGAAGCTCGCATCAGTTCATTGACCATCTCTCGGTGGGGCCGAATCGCTTTACGAATCGCTAAGAGTTGGCTGCGCAGCTCCAGCACCTTCTTGAGCTGTGAGGATTCGATCTGCACCGTGATCTTATCTTCCACTTCGTCAACTTGGTCGGCGATTCTTTCCATCGGGGGAAAGTAACTATCGATCACCGCATCGAGCAACGCGTATAGGAGATGATCCACTCCTCGGTCGCAGACGCGTCCCCGATTGTTTCGCAGACGTTGTCGCAAAGGCTCCCAGCAATCCCCCTCTCGCTCTTGAAAGGAGACCAAAAGTCCTGGCTTTACAAAGAAAGAAAGCTGTTCTGTATCGTGCACATCTGGCCCATCGATCATCCTCGCAACGACGAAGAGGTAATCTTGAAATTCCTCGACTTTGGCCCTCTGGTGGACGTTGACCACATCCTCCATCGCCAACGGGTGGAACTGCAACACGGACGCAATCTCTCGCAACAGAGCATCCGATCCGAGTCCGATGACATCCAGCCACAGCGTAGGACACTCGCGGCGTAAAGCAGGCAGTTCTTCCAGCGATGGAAGAATCTTTTCGATGAACTTTCCATTCCCGAAACCGATGACTTGAATCCGCGTCGGCATCGCAGCCGGATCGACCATCAAAACACCGGGAGCAGCCCCTGGAAGCGTTCGCCGCTGTGAAACCGCCTGCCGTTTACGCCGTCTATGTTTGCTCATCGAGTATGCTGCGGACTTCTTAGCGACTTCTTCATCGTTTCATCATTCTCCGACTGGAGCCTCTCAGGCTGGCCTGACGCATCGGTGCTAAAGGGGGGGACGCGAAGCGTCCCCCCATCACAACCCGTGGCGTAAGCGAGGGACAGCGTTGCAAGTGCACGTAGCCTTTGTTAGGAGCGTCTCAGGCGTCGGGTGGCACGCCCCAGAGGCACGAAGGGCGTGCTGTGAGACCAGGGATGGATGTCTGGTTGCCAGCGCTG
>CAYMXM010000646.1:0-2996 GCA_964394065.1 uncultured Pirellula sp.
GGATATCTAAGCCGCTCCGCGGCGAACTACATCAACTCCTTAAGTTTATTCAGCCAACCGGGGATGGATTCGAGAGGTGGTTGCTTCGCTTCGTATTCGAGCGCGACCCAGCCGCTGTAGTTCGCATCTTTGAGGATCTTGATCACGCGGGGGAAATCGGTTAGTTCGTGCTTACCCCCTGGATAGATATCCACTTTCACTTGCGCGTTGATCGCATAGGGGGCGATCATGGCCATCTCGGCATAAGGGTCGTCGGTCGACTTGAAATTGCCCGAGTCGAAATTGATGCCGAACGACTTTGCGTTCACCTTGGAAACGATCTCCAGCAACCCCTCCGCCTTCGCCGTCACGCCGCCATGGTTTTCCAGACCGATGTAGACACCTTTCTGAGCTGCATACGCGCTCACCACTTCGCACGCCTTCACGCATCGTGCAAGAGTCGCACCCAGGTCATCTCCCGAAGGTTTGTTCCCTGCAAAGACTCGAATCGATGGAGCGCCGAGAATGGCATAGCGATCGACCCACAGTTTGGTGTGCTCGATATCGGCCGCGACCTTGGCGGGATCCTTTTGGCAGAAGTCGTTTCGAATGGCCCCACCGGAGATGATTACCCCGCGTCGGTGGCAATGCTGTTTGAGTTCGACGAGATACTCCGTCGTGACGTCGGCAGGGAAGTAATAGCTGGTTAGCTCGGCTCCTAAAACTCCTTGCTCGTGGCAGTAGTCGACGAATCGGAATAGGTCCCATCCCGAATCGGGCTTGGTCAGCAAGTCCCGCAACGAGTAGGCCGCCAGCGATAGGTTGAGGCGCGAGGGTTTGTCACGGACAAAAGGCTCGATCCCCCACGAGGTTTGGGTACCTGCAAGGAGAGCGCAAGCGACTGAAGAGGCAAGAAAGTGGCGCCGAGGTAGGTTAAGCATGTTGGATTTCTTTCCCGGTGAATGGAGGGTGAGAGTGAGTCTATCGCTGAAACGGTGGAGCAGATCATATTACCATAATCGCAAAAACCCCTGGGAGCTGGTTTAGATATTCAGACTACTCGCTTCGCTTCGTGGAGAGTGAACCACGAATCGAACGAATTTTACGAATCAGGGGTGAGGAATGAGGTTCGAGCACGAAAAGAGACGTTTCCTCTTTACCCCGGAGGGGTTACAGCCGGCTAATGGCTGTGATCCCTCCGGGATCGGAAGAACTTGGCCGAAGTTTCTAGCACCCTGCCCCTACCGCGCGCTCAGTCCTGCGTTACCGGCTGCGAATTGGGAAGTGGCTCCGTAGGGTTGTTCGAAGACGCTGAACTCGGACCAGACGGGGAGATGATCCGATATTTCCAATTCCTCTTCACGGGTCAATCCAAGGAAGCCACCCATGTCGAAGACTCCGCTCCGGCCGGTGAACTCGTTGGTCAATTGCCCATCGAAGAGGATGTTGTCGTAGATCTTGTTGCGACGCGTGTTGGTTGGCTCGTTGATCGCCCATTGGATCCCGGGCAACCTCCCTAGCTCTCCGAACTGACGCGGCTCGACGTTGAGGTCTCCCATCAAGAGAACATCATCCTCTCGGGCTGTTCTGTATTCGAATTCTCGAATGGATTTGAGAACGGTGTGCATCACCGGGATCTCTTGGGAGACTTCGTCTGGATCGGTATGAATGTTGACGAGGGTGAAAGTGAAGGGATGGTAGTTGGCCGGGATGCGAGTCACAAAACGGGCGACGAACGGTTCGCGATGGAGGTAGTCCTTCTCTCGATCATCGACGATATAGGTTGCGTCTTGGGAGCCTATGATCGTTTGGGTGTTGTAGATGTAGGCATACTGTTCTTTACTGCTTGTCCTCCCTAAGGGTTGGCTGATCAAGTAGTCGTATTGAGCGCCGTTCGCATTGATAACCTGCATCAGTTGGGGGATGGTTTGTTGGGTTTGGTCTCGGATCTCTTGAATCGCGACGATGTCGAACATGCGAATGATCTGCGCGATCTTTTCGGGCATCCCCGGTTTCGTCATTTTCGAGCGACCGAAGACTTGAATATTGAAGCTTGCGATAAGGACCGTCTGCGGTGTTCGAACCGGCAACCCTGGCGAGCGGTACTCCGCAGGGCGGTTCGAGATCAATTGTCCGGATGAATTGGCGGACGCATTGGGCTGGGCATTGGATTGGTTCGAAGAAGCCGAATTGGAATCCGAAGAGGAGGACGTGTCAGGTTGGAAATCGCGTGGGATCGCGTCGAGGATCTCGTTGGGTTCGCACCCGAGAAAGTAGGAGCAAGTTGCAAGAAGTAGGACTCCCGCGATCGATTTCCAAGATTGGTTGAGGTTCATCTCCCTTGCCTCCATGCTCGGGTGGACTGATTGATGCTTATGAGCAAGGTGATTTGTTCAGGACCGTGTCGATCAAACGCTGCATCCTGGGAGTCGCTGTCCCCTGCATCCCCTCCAAAACCTTCTTGGTTTCAGGGAGGGGTGAAGAGAGGTTTCCCAATGCGAGAACCATCCGTTCCCTCGCTGCCGCGTCAGTAGCTTTGCTCTGAATCCCAGCCACGAGCGATTCTTCCACTTGGTGGATCGTCTTTCCCTCCGAGTCGGAATCGTTTTCAGAAAGCCAGCGTCCAAGGAGGGTGCTAACCCAGTATCTGACGAGGGGATTGGACGAAGCGAGTTGTTCGATCAAGAATTCGATCGAACCGGAGCGAGGCGCACCACAATTCTCCAGAGCTTCGACCGCATACCCCTGAACCTCGTCATCCTGTTCCGAAAGAAACGCGAGGATTTGCGGCAGGTGCGAAATGGTTAACTCGGGATCGCTTAGATACTTTTCAACATCATCCGGGGTGCTCATCCATGAACTCCTTGACCAATAGGGGCCGATGATTCATATTCGGCTCTCGGGAGGGTACAAGATTTTTTGCCTTCGGCACAAGATGCGAACCCCCGGTAGAACGGAATTCATTCCGTTAAACGACGCCGCCATTCAACGCCGCCGTCCGCGCTGTGAGCCGGCCT
>CAYMXM010000647.1:0-2994 GCA_964394065.1 uncultured Pirellula sp.
AGGCCCGAAAATCACAACCCGTGGCGTAAGCGAGGGACAGCGCTGGCAACCAAGCCTCCCACCCGAGGCCTCACGGCACGCCCTTCGTGCCTCAGGAGCGTGCTGTCTGGCGCCCGAGATATTCCCGACGATGGCTACGTGCACTCGCGACGCAGTCCCTCGCTAACGCCACGGGTTGTGATGGGGGGACGCTTCGCGTCCGCTCCCTTATTCGATGCGCCAGCCCACCACACGCAGCCTTCGCAATCCGGGCGAGACGCCCGGGCCACGTACTGATTATAACCGGATTCCCTCTCGAATCGGCGCTCCGTTGGCCTTCTCAAGCTCCGAGAGGGATTCGAGCAAATCGGTAGGGATATTGTCCGGTAACTTGATCATTAATTCAACGAGCATATCCCCGGCTCGACCGTCGGAACCTTTAAATCCTTGCCCTTTTAGCCGCAATTTTTTGCCGCTACTACTCATCGGAGGGATGGTTAAGGATATCGTCCCCGAAGGAGTCTGAACGTCCACTTTTCTCCCCTGAATCGCTTCCGGGATGGAAATAGGGAGGCGAAGCTCGATGTTGCGACCGTTCAATTTGTAGTGCGGATTCGGTTCGGCTCGGACGGTGATCAGCAAATCCCCAGGCTTTCCACCGGGGGCTTCCTGGCCGCGACCTCGCAAGCGGATCTTCTTTCCTGGCTCGATTCCGGCTGGAATTTTCACACTGATCGACTCGGTTTTTCCGTTCGCATTCAACTGGAACTGGGTTTCGCCACCTTGGATCAAGGTTTTCAACGGGACTTCTAGTTCGGCAGCGATGTCTGCACCTTTAGGAGGTCGCCGGGATCTTCCCCCTCCGAAGTTGCCGAAAATGCTGCTAAAGTCGACCGGCCCATTCCCGGCTCCACCCCCGAAGATATCGCCGAAGTCGAAGGCTTGCCCTCCGCCGGCACCTTGGAATGGGGAGCCACCGCTGTATTGTTCGTAACCGGCCCCAAACTGGTCGTATTTCTGGCGTTTGTCAGGATCGTTGAGACAATCATAGGCGCTTTGGATCTCTTGAAATCGCTTTTTGGCATCCTTGTCGTCGGGGTTCAGGTCGGGGTGATGCTTCCGAGCTAGCTTTCGATACGCCTTGGTGATTTCATCGGTGCTCGCGCTCCGCTCTACCCCCAACGTCTTGTAATAATCCTCTGCCATCGAATAAATCCAAGCTGTCAAATCGACCGTAAATGTAGTTCCCCCCGGGTGCAGCAAAGGCCGTGCCTAATCTTCCTCCCACGTCACATTATATCCCAACGCCGTCAACTTCTCGGCCAGTGCGGTTTTCGCGGGAGTCTCACCGTGGACGAGGCGGATTTCGCGGGGCTTCACCGGGATGTTCTCGACGAAACGGATGAGGTCGGTTTGGTCGGCGTGGGCGGAATAACCGGTCAATGTGTAGGTCTTGGCTTTGACATGGACGTCGAACCCACCCACTTTCACGTCGCACTTTCCCTCTGAACAATCTTGAATCGCCCGTCCAGGGGTCCCGATGCTTTGATAGCCGACGAAAAGGACGTCGGTCGACTCCCGGCCGAGAAAATGCCGCAAGTACTCGACGATTCTTCCCCCGGTGCACATCCCGCTCCCGGCGATCACGATCGCCGGCTTACCGGAGCGTTCCAGGTACTCGAGGACTGCTCGATGGTCCTTTCCCGAATCGATCTCTACGAGGTTTTTGAAGACGAGTGGCTGACTATCGACCGAGAGAATCTGGTGTGCTTCCTCGCTCCAGTAATCCTGCATCGAGTCGTAGATATCGTTCAGCTTAAGGGCCAGAGGGGAGTCGACGATGATGTCGATCTGTTTGAGAAGGGTGCAGTAGGTTTTTCGCCCGATCTCTTCGAGGATCAAGTTCAATTCAAAGAGAAGCTCTTGCGTTCGTCCGAGTGCAAACGCGGGAATCAAGGTTACACCGCTATTGGCCATCGTTTCGCAAAGGATCGCTTCCAACCGATCGAGTCGATCCTCGCGGCCTTCGTGAATCCGGTCCCCGTAGGTGCTTTCCAGGACCAGGACATCCGCCCGTTCGGGGCTTTGGACCTCTTTGAGGATCGGAGTGCAGCGAGACCCGATGTCTCCACTGAAGACGAAGCGTTCCTCCTTGTATTCGATCTCGACGTAGGCTGAGCCGAGGATGTGTCCCGCTTGTTGAAAACGGAATTTCTCGCCATGCCCCAGGTTAACCCATTGACCATAGGGAACCGGTTTGATGAGCTGCTTGAGCTCGTCTAAGAAGTCTTTGATGAGCCGGCGATTGCGAGTGAAGCCCAATCGCATGGCATCTTCCAGCATGATCGGAAGAAGCTTCGCCGTCGGTCGGGTGCAGTAGATCGGTTTGTGAAACCCCTCGGCAAACAGGTAGGGGATCCGTCCGATGTGATCGGTATGGACGTGGGTAAGGATCAGGGCTTCGATGTGCCCAACCGGGAAATCGATACCGATTTTTCCCACTTTCCTCGCATCGATCCCCTGGAACAGCCCGCAGTCGATGAGAACGGAGCGCGTATCGGTGAAAAACAATTCGTGGCACGAACCGGTCACTCCGGTGCTGCCTCCATGGTGCTCAATTCGCATGAATAAGGATCGTTTTGGTTAGGGCAAGGCGAGGATTAGGATAGAGCGAAGTTGCCGCGAACTCGACGACACTACGTTTTTACTATCGGAGTTTCTATCCTAATTGGAACAGAGTTGTAGAACGGAATTCATTCCGTTAAGAAACGCTTCCCTCCAGAGCCCCCTCATTTCCTTCAGGCTTGAGGGGTGAGACTTGAGGCTTGAAATCACAACCCGTGGCGTAAGCGAGGGACAGCGCTGGCAACCAGACAGCCATCCCAACTCTCACAGCACGCCCTTCGTGCCTCAGGGACGTGCCACCTGACGCCTAAGATATTCCGGACAAGGGCTACGTGCACTCGCGACGCTGTCCCTCGCTAACGCGTCGGGTTGTGATGGGGGGACGCTTCG
>CAYMXM010000648.1:0-2992 GCA_964394065.1 uncultured Pirellula sp.
GGGATTACAGCCATTAGCCGGCGGTAAGCGCAGCGCCACCGCCGGTTGATCGTGATGAGGCTCCAACGATCCCGGAGGGATCGCAGAAGCGTTCGAGTTACCATCCGCGAGCGAGAAACTTGGCCATCTACTCTAATCACTCCTACCCCTCACCCCCGGCCCCTCTCCCCGAAGAGGGGCGAGGGGAGCAGAGATCTTAAGCGCGCGGTTCCCCTCTATTCTTTTTTCCGTGTCTTCCGTGGTTAATAAAAAATCACCCCGGTAGCACCGTCACATTGATATTAGAGCGATCTTCCAACGATTCGAAGGCGGTTTGCAGCTCGTCCAAGGTGACTCGCTGATACTTATCGACCGATTCGGCTACCGTTTCGTACTTCTGTCGGTTGATCCAGGTATTGCCGATCGTAAAGAGTCGGTTGCCTGGTCGTTCCGATCCTAAAATGATCCCGGCACAGATCTTGTTCTTCGCAAGCTCCAGCTCCCGGTCTTGGATCGGCTTCTCGCTAGAGTTGCGCATCACTTGCTGCAACCGTTCCCAGTTGGAATCTCGCGACTCCGGTGCGCAAGACATGTAGCTGCAATAGAGTCCGCAGTCCTCGAACTCCTGCGTGAAGTTGAACGCTGCATCGGCCAATCCGTTGTCTACCAACTCCCAATACATCCGACTTCCCGAGTCGTCTCCAAGGATATAGCTCAGGATTCGATACGCAAAGCGATGGGGATCGTGATAGCCAGCTCCACGTGAATATTGCAATGTATAGCTCTGCGTCGCCGGTGGATGGATCATCGTCACGTCCGCAGAACGGATTTTAGGAGATGCAAGCTTGCGTGGGGCTTTGAGAGGTTCCCAATTCGACGTGTACCGTTTTGCTTCTTCGACCATCGCATCGAAATCGACGGCGCCGGCTGCGACGAGGGTTACATTGTTGGGGGCATAACGGGCTCGATGATATGCTCGCATGTCATCCGCCTTCATCGCTCCTACCGTTTCGCGAGTACCGAGGACGCGTCGAGCGAGGGGATGGTCTCCAAAGTACTCCTCCATCGCTCGTTCCATCGCCCCATAAGGAGCTTGATCGTCGTACATCGCAATCTCTTCGATGATGACCTGCCGCTCCATTTGAAAGTCCTCGTCCCTAAGGGAGGGACGCATCATATCGCTCAGCAAGTCGATCGCGTGCGCTTGATGCTCGGGCAAGACGCTCATGTAGTAAACGGTTTGCTCTTCGCTCGTGTAAGCATTCGATTGCGAGCCAAGATCGTCCAATTCTTGATTGACATCGAACGAAGTCCGTCTCGCCGTCCCCTTGAACATCATATGTTCTAGGAAATGGCTAACCCCCGCCATCTCAGGCGTTTCGTCCCGAGCTCCGGTCTTTACGAAATAACCGAGGGAGAGACTGAATGCTGCGGGATTGATTTCAGCGACGATCTCCAATCCGTTTTCTAGTTTTGCACTACGAAACTGCATCGTTGCATCCTCCTTCCGAAGACTCCGCAAGCCCCTCCGTGAACTCGATCGGTTCTGGACCGATCGTTACCATCGTCCAATTGCGAGGTGGATGCTGGCGAGCGTAGGCGACGAGAGAATCGCAGGTTAAGCGTTCGACCTCTGCGAGAACTTCTCGGCGGGAAGGAACCCGCCCCAAATAAACCCAGTCGTAAGCCATCTGGGAACTGCGAGAACTGCTGCTCTCCTGCTCCATCACGAGCGAAGTTCTCACGCGTGATTTGAGTCGAGAGAGTTCGGCGGGTTCTATACTGTTTTCGAGCGATCGAATCGTGTCGCAGGTAACGGCGAGCGTTTCCGCAGCCCGAGGAGCCGTGGTTCCTGCATAACAGAGAACGCTTCCGCAAGTATCCAACGAATGGGCGGAGGCGGAGATGGAGTAAACGAGTCCTCGTTTCTCCCGCACCTCAAGAAATAATCGAGAGCTCATTCCGTCGCTAAGAATTCCAACCAGCCCTCGACCATGATAGTACTCCGGATCGTTGTAAGGAACCGCGTCATAAGCGAGCGCGATGTGGGTCTGCTGGCTATCGTGATAAATGTGCTTGATATTAGCCAATGGTTGCACCTGAGGTTTTTCAGGTCCCTTTTTCTGAGGCCAGGTGGCGAGTAGATCTTCGACCAGACGAACCATTTGATCCCATTGGAAATTCCCCGCGACGCTGAGGATCGCACCTTGGGGGCCAATCCGCTCCTTCCAAAAGGCTTTGCAATCGTCGAGTGTGATCGCCGTCAGTCCCTCTTCCGTTCCCAGCGAAGAACGTCCGTAGACCTCGCCAAAGCGAAGACGTTTCAATTCTTTGAAACACTTCTGGGAAGGATCGTCGTCGAGGGACGCCAATTCGAGCAAACTCGATTGACGAGCTTCTTCGAGTTCATTCTCGGGAAAATGGGGTTCCAATAGCATGGAAACCGCGATGCGCAACGTCGGCTCCATCACTTTGGCCATCGACGCCATGCTGATCGAGGTATGAAAAGTCGCGACCGAACTCGAGCGCTCGACTCCTAAGAAGTCGAGTTCCTCGACGATCGCCCGACTGCTGAGCGGTCCCGCTCCTCGCTGCATCATCTCCAACGTCATCCCCGACAATCCTTCCCGATCGGCAGGTTCGTGGGCGGTCCCCACGGGGGCGAGGAGGGTGAAGGCGACCGATTCCAGCCATGGCATCGGTTCTCCGAGAAGTACTAGTCCGTTGGAAAATTGGTGTTGAAAAACAGTCTGTAGCATTCCCCGTATACTCGTCCTCGATGAGCTAACAAAAACCTGAGGCCGACATGGTAGGCGATTAGGGGATGAAAAGCTACTCAGGCTTGAGCAGGCTGGAGGGGTGAGGCTGGAGAGGGAGCTGAGCGTTTCTTGTCCGATCGGGGCTCGTCCCCGTCGGACACCGCTTTGGCGTCCTAGAACGCACCGCGCTTTAGATCTTAGCTCCCCTCGCCCCGCTTCGGGGAGAGGGGCCGGGGGTGAGGGGTAGGAGTGTT
>CAYMXM010000649.1:0-2981 GCA_964394065.1 uncultured Pirellula sp.
TGCGGGGGCTTGGGTGGCCCTGAGTTGGGAGTATGCAATGCGTTCATCGGGGGCAGGAGTTGGAAATGTTGTTTAACGGAATAAATTCCGTTCTACATTACACCACTGGATTTAGCTCGTAGGTTCGCGAGGAGCCGTGGCCGGAGAGGTGGTTTGCTTGAGCGATACTATAGAGCTTTTGGCCCATCGGTGTCGGGTACTCGCCGGTGATGCAAGCTTGGCAAAGATGATCCGCGGGGAGATCGATTGCGTTGGCGATCGACTCGATCGGTAAATATCGGAGGGAGTCGCAGCCGAGAAGTTCCGCCATCCGGTCTTGCCCCTCTTCGGTCAGCATCCCTCGCTCAAGAAACTTGGGAGCGAAGAGCTCGTCGATCGTCGACATGTCGATCCCGTAAAAGCAGGGTGCGACGATAGGGGGGCACGCCACCCGAACGTGGATCTCCTTAGCGCCACCCAACTCCCGAATGCGGTTGAGGAGGACCTTCATCGTCGTCGAGCGAACGATCGAGTCCTCGACCAAGATGACTCGCTTCCCGTCGAGAACCTCCCGAAGAGGTGTGTATTTGCTCGATGCCTTCGCTTTTCGTGCGCGACCACCTTCAATAAAGGTTCTACCGCTGTATCGATTCCGAATGAGCCCTTCTCGCGAAGGGATCCGCATTCGGTACGCCATCGCATCGGCAGCCGCTTTGCTCGTGTCGGGAACCGGTACGACGATCGTGTCGTTATCGAGGGGGATTAAATTTTTCGAAAGTTCGATACGAGCTAGTTCTTCACCGAGTCGTGTCCGGGAGAGATAGACGCTTCGATCGTCGAGCGTGCTCGCGACGTTCGCAAAGTAAACCCACTCAAAGAAGCAATGAGCCGGCTTGGGAGTCTCGGCATACTGTTCGACTTGAATCCCTTCCGGGGTGACCAGGATCGCGTGTCCAGGTGGGAGGGATTTGATCGAATCCCGTTCGAAACCGAGATTGAGCAGAGCGACACTTTCGCTGGCGGCAGCGAAGAGTTGGCCATCGATCGCGTAGCAAAGGGGTTTGATCCCGAGCGGGTCGCGTGCCAGGAGCATCTCCCCTTTGGCATTGAGGATTGCGATGGAGTAGGCCCCGTCGAAATTCTTGGCCGCCGAAGCGAAGACCTCAATGAGGGATCGATTCGCCGAGGCGGTCAGTTCGCGCCCTATTTCATGAAGGATGATTTCGGTATCGGTGTCGCGGGCCAGATGATGCTCTCCATCCCGCATCAGCTTGTCACGCAATTCGTTGTAATTTGCAAGTTGGCCGTTGAAGCAGAAACTGAACCACTTGTTCTTATGGATGTGTTGCCGTTCGAAAGGCTGCGCGTAGCTTCGGTCGTCTTGGCCGCACGTTGCATAGCGAACGTGACCGATCGCGGCCCGGCCGGCGTAGGCCTCCATGATCGCTTCGCTTTTTCCTCGGTGGGAAAGGCGAAAGACCTCCGCGACCGTGCCGATATCCTTCATCGTGTCGAGAATCAGGGGGCGGTCCGGGTTATAGGTGGTCATCCCAGCGGCGAGTTGTCCTCGGTTTTGAATGTCTTGTAACATTCGAGGGAGGAGGTAGGAGATCGCTTCACGCCCAGCGTCAGGGCTCAAGCGGCTTTCTTCACCACCCGGCAAATGGTAGATGGCCGCAACACCGCATTCATGGTGCAGTTCGCTCATGAGCTAGGATTCACTCTCGAATTGGCTTGGATGTGAAGTTTCGAAACACGTTTCAGACCGCCTGAAATCCTAGCCGATGGCCGAAGGAATGAAAACCCTCAAGCCTTACTCCGAAACGTCGTTTAACGGAATGAATTCCGTTCTACAATCTGGGGGAGGGTAACATGAAGCGAGTGGGGGATCTATACTTAGACGTGCGGCAGATGAAAAACTACCACCCTAACCCTCCCGGAGGGGAGGGGTACTCTCAGCCCATTCCCCCAACTCCTACAAGTAGTATTTCCTATGAGCATCCTCCCCCCCTATCGTATCGGGCTCCAACGATTCGGCCTCCTCGTCGCAATCGGGTTCGCGGTTTCTGGGCTTGCGAATCCTCTTCCCGTTCAAGGTCAAGATTCGGAACCGGCGTCTGGGGAGTGGATTCAGTTGTTCAATGGAAAAGATCTCGATGGCTGGACCCCCAAGATCCGCTACCACGATCTCGGTGTGAATTTTGGAAACACCTTTCGAGTCGAAGATGGGCTTTTGAAGGTTAGCTACGATCAGTACGACGAGTTTAAGGAAACATTCGGCCACCTCTTTTACAAAGAACCCTTCTCCCACTACATCCTTCGGGTGGAGTACCGCTTCGTCGGGGATCAAGTCAAAGGGGGCCCCGGTTGGGCGATTCGCAACAGTGGCGCGATGCTTCACGGAGAGAAGCCGGAGACGATGGCGAAGGATCAAGACTTCCCAGCATCGATCGAAGCCCAGTTCCTCGGCGGAAATGGGAAGAACCCACGCACGACCGCCAACCTTTGCACTCCAGGAACCAACGTCGTCATCGGTGGAGAGCTTTTCCTCCCTCATTGCACGAACTCCAAATCGAAAACCTATCACGGCGATCAATGGGTGACCGTGGAAATGGAGGTTCGAGGAAACGAGTTTATACGTCATAAGGTGAACGGCGAGGTTGTTCTCGAATACCAGCAACCTCAACTGGACGAGCGGGATCCCCATGCGAAAGAACTTGCCGAAAAGGCAGGTACGAAGATGCTCTCCTCCGGAACGATCTCCTTGCAATCGGAAAGCCATCCGATCGAGTTCCGGAAAGTCGAGCTTCTTAATCTAGAAAAGAAATAATCGAGCTGTAAGAACTGTTTGCTCGTGGCCTGGGCGTCTCGCCCGGATCGGCCTTCGCAACTCCGGGCGAGACGCCCGGGCCACGTTTATCCCCCCGATTTTCAACAAAGTTAATGCTACTAGCACTTCAACCCCTCACCCCCAGCCCCTCGCCCCTTTTAGGGGAGAGGGG
>CAYMXM010000650.1:0-2976 GCA_964394065.1 uncultured Pirellula sp.
CGCTTCGCTCTGAGCGTGCCACCCCTACGCTGGCCTCCTCTTCCTCAACGCTCAAAGCTCGCCCCTCTAACCTGATTCGTCCGATTCGTAATTTTGATCCTCCCGAGACGCGGTGAAAACCCAAACCAGCGAGCCTTCAAAACTTACCCGATGGCTGGTAGATTTTCTCTTGTTGCTATCCCCGGCACCTGATCCCTCCCAAGAGTCCAGCCTTCGAAACCAATGTCAGACAAGCTCTCACCATCCACCTACGACACCATCATTATCGGCGCAGGGATGAGTGGACTTGCTGCGGGAATTCGGCTCGCCAACTACGACCAAAAGGTCTGTGTCGTCGAGAAGCACTGGACGATCGGTGGTTTGAACTCTTTCTATCGTCACAACGGTCGTGATTACGATGTCGGTCTCCATGCGATGACCAACTACACGGCGAAGGGAGCGAAGAAAGGGCCCCTCGCTCGACTTTTGAAGCAGCTTCGATTTCGTTGGGACGATTTTCAACTGGCGGAGCAATGTGGCTCGCGCATCGCTTTTCCTGGGATTCATCTCGACTTCGACAACAATATTCAACTCCTCCAATCGGAGGTGGCCTCCAAGTTCCCGAGCCAGCGAGATGCGTTTCAGCTTCTACTAGACCGATTGGTCGACTATGACGATTTGAAACAAGAGGACTTTCAACTCTCGACCCGAGCGATTCTGCGAGAGATTTTCAACGAACCGTTGCTGATCGAAATGCTCTTGTGTCCGTTGATGTGGTACGGCAACGCGCGGGAGCATGATATGGACTGGGGGCAGTTCTGTATCATGTTTCGAAGCATCTTTCTCGAAGGATTTGCTCGCCCCTTCAAAGGAGTTCGCCTGATCCTGAAACATCTCGTGCGTCGCTACCGGGAGCTGGGCGGGGAATTGCGGTTGCGGAGCGGGATCTCCAAAATTCATGTCGATGGAGATCAAGCGGTAGCGGTGGAGCTGGAGAACGGAACGGTCCTTCAAGCCAAGCGGATCCTCTCCAGCGCGGGGGTGGTGGAGACGATGCGTTTGCTAGATGACAACAGCGTGGAAGAGGTTGCCTCCGCAGGAGAAATGACCTTTATCGAGTCGATATCGGTTCTCGACTGCCAACCTCGCGAGATCGGTTTCGACAAAACCATCGTCTTCTACAACGACTCCGAAGAGTTCCATTGGACTAAACCAGAGCGAGATCTCTGCGATGTTCGTACGGGGGTGATCTGCTCTCCTAACAACTACGACTATGCCCCCGGGGATGGCGAGTTGGACGCCGGATACATGCGACTCACCACCATCGCCGATTATCAACGTTGGAGCCATTTGAGCGAAGAAGCGTATGGACGTGCGAAGTACCGATGGTACGACGAGTCTGTTGCCTCCTCGGTTCGATTCATCCCCGATTTCCGGCGCCGCGTGATCGACAGCGATGTTTTCACTCCGAAGACGATTCGGCGGTTCACTTCGCACGACAACGGAGCTGTCTATGGAGCTCCCGACAAGCAGCTCGACGGAACCACCCGATTGAAAAATCTTTTCCTCTGTGGAACCGATCAAGGGTTCGTAGGAATCGTAGGAGCAATCGTAAGTGGCATCTCAATGGCGAATATGCATTGCTTGAAGTAAGCTGTGAGCTTTGAGTTGTGAGATGTGAGATGTGAGATGTGAGGAAGAGAAGAAGCGGGACTGGGGGTGGCCTGTCGCATCGGTGGTAGAGGACCTGCGCTAGGGTGGCACGCTCAGAGCGAAGCGATGGGCGTGGAGGACTTCTCGGAACATTGGGAATAGCCTCAATACATCACGCCCATCGCTTCGCTCTGAGCGTGCCACCCAAATCGGGCTCCTTTTTAACCCAAACTACCAAGTTTGCCTCCGATGCGTCAGGCCAGGCTGAGCCGATATCCTATGCGCTATACTCCTCCCTCCTTTCCTCCCGAACTCGCACAGCGATTGCAGCTACGGTTTGGAAGGCTACCGCATGTCGAGACTTTTACCCATCGTGGAAGAAGCGGTGTTCCTATCTACCGACTTCAATTCGATTCGGAGCGGTTTGCTTTGCGTGCTTGGCCTGAGAATCCTACGAGCATTGAAAAAATCGAGCGATGGCAGGAAGCTCACCAAGCGTTCGAGAGAAGTATGGGGCCGAATCCTTCCCCCTTCCCAAAGCTCCATCCATGGGATCTTTCACAGCAAGATAGCTGGGTATTCTCTTCGGAGAACTGGAACTGGACTCTTGCGGAATGGGTCCCAGGGGAACCATTGGACCAGGAGTCGATCACTCCCGATCTGCGCGCGTTGCTCGTGGATTTCTTAGTCTTTCTTCATGCGAAAACGGGGAGCGTCGGGAGAACCTATGGCCGATCTCGGGGGATTGAAGAACGATTTCAAGCGATCCAAGAATTAAAAGTCTTGGAGCCAACGTTAAGGGATTGGATTGGTCTCCGCTCAGAAACGATTCATCAATCGTACCATATCCTTGCCGAAGCGACTCAGTACAAGATGCGATGGCTAGTATTGTTGGAGAAGCTTTCACGACAGAGCTTTGACCTTCACTGGATCGTTCGAGACCTCTGGAGGGAAAATCTATTGCATGACAAAGAACGGAATACCTTTCGAATTGTCGACCTCGGCGCCTCACGCGTCGACCTCCCTCTCCTCGATTTTGTACGCCTTCAAGGTAGTTTGCTCTCGAACAAGTCGGATTGGGAATCCGCTTGGGAGTGCTATTCCAGATTGCTTGATGTGAGGGACATCATGCCACTGGAGCACTTGCTAGAGTTCCACCGAATTTCGACCGTTGTTGCGATTCAATATTGGTTGCGAAAGATCCGCAGCTTGCGATCGCAGGAATGTCGCGTTGAAGTCGAAAGGATGGAGAGGAGGCTTGGCGAGTTGGTGATCGGGTATTTGGCTGCCGCGTAAGCGAGGCCCAAAAATCACAACCCGTGGCGTAAGCGAGGGACAGCGCTG